>NZ_MJAT01000036.1 GCF_001742305.1 Desulfuribacillus stibiiarsenatis
CAGCTACTCCTAAAGGGGCCTCCGCTAGTGCCGCTATATACAGCATCATCGAGACAGCAAAAGCAAATGGACTGAACATATACAGCTACCTAAACTATCTTCTCTTATACATGCCGGATACTGATTACCGGAATAGGCCAGAAGATTTAGAAGATTTAATGCCTTGGTCTCCGCGTATACTAGCTGAATGCAAGAACTAGTGCCACATGGTATTAGTTCTTTTTTGGCACCCTGTTATTGAGCGGTTACAAATAAACACGTATTTGATAACGGGTATGTATTTGATTACCGTTTTATGTGCTACAGATATGATAATTATGGATTTTATGATAATATATAGTAAAAATACAAAGGAGGGCATTGATGAAAGGGTATGTAGAGTATTTACATCAAATCTGTGATAATCACCCTATTAAAGAGAAGATTTTACTTGTCGAAACGTATGGCATAGGAACACAAATTATTGCTGGATATGTGGATGCAGGGTATGACGCATGTCATATAAAAGTAAGGACGGTATTCGATCTTGCTACGGATTTAGTAGAGACATATTCTCCAACGGCAAAAGAGATATTAGAGCAACCGATTGCGATCCAGCTCCTTTTTACTATGCTTAAAGAGATGAAACGAACAAATTCTTTACAATATTTTACCGATATCGAGATTACTCCAGCCTTTACCCACTCCGTCCATCAGATGCTACAAAGTTTGCGTATGGCTGCCTATACGAGAGATAATTTTAATAGCGACTGCTTCATATCCTCGAAGAAAGCCTATGATTTCTATAGTATTCTATTACAGTATGAACAACTCTTGATTGAACGAAATGTTGTAGATACAGCTGATATTTTAATAGAAGCACTGACTTACGCTAAACCTCATGGAGCTATTTATATAATCCAACCAAACCTAATGTTATCGTATCTAGAAGAACAATTGATAGAAAGAATTATGGGAGACAATTCATATGTTCTACCCCTAGCACCTGTGTATGGAATTCCGAATCCTATACAAAGTAAGTACCAAAACTCTTCCGATGGCGTACCCACCTCACTTAGTTACCTTTACGATTTAAAGAACAGTCAAAGTTGTCCAGACCCTACATTGTTCACGGCCCAAACAACGGAGTTAGAAGTGAAAAACACCTTTCAGTTGATGAAGGAAAAGCATTGGAAATGGGATGAGTGTGTCCTTTTCTACACCAATCAAGATCCATATTGTAACCACATTTATCAGCTTGCTGAAAAGGCAGACCTACCTGTTACGTTTGGAGATGGAATACCGATTCTATACAGTCGACCAGGTAAGCTGATACAAGGTTGTATCCGTTGGATTAAGTCGAACTATAGTGTGGCGGCCTTTATAGAGATGCTAAATGATGGGGTGTTGGCTTTCGGAGACAGTGCACCTTCAAAGGCAAGGATGGCACGGTTGTTAGTGACGGCCAGGATTGGATATGGACATAGCCGATACCTTACACAGCTCGATCGTGAGTTGAGTCGAGTTGAAGAACAGGTGCAAGAGGCGGATGAGCAAGGTTTTATTGACCACTATGAGAAAAAACTTGAGCATCTACTGTGGTTACACCAATGGTTTGAAGCTGTCTTTCATAAACTTCCATCGGAAAGCAATCAAATTAATTTCAAAAAGCTTTTGACGGGGATTTCCTACTTGCTGAAAAACTTCGGCAGAACAGGTTCGGCGCTAGATGAAGTGGCAAAGACGAAAGTCCTCGATACCATAAAACTGATTCTACCGTATACAGATGAAACGGTATCTATGTATGAAGCCTTTGATTGTATTCATGATTGTTTATTGACGATTCAAGTGCAACAATCATCCCCTAAACCTGGGCATCTTCATGTGATGTCCTATCAGCAAGGAATATACAATGTTCGTAACAATGTATTTGTTGTAGGTTTAGATAATCGGAAGTTCCCGGGACACTCGAGCCAAGACCCGCTCCTATTAGATGAGGAACGGGCACGTTTGGGACATGGGTTACGGCCACTACAGGAACAGGGGAACGTTAGGTTATATTCGATGTTGCAATTATTAGCAGAATCGAGCGGGTCAGTAACGCTTAGTTACTGTAATTTTGACATGGGTGGAAACCGACCTTTATACCCTTGTCACTTATTTCTTCAGGCCTATCGTATGAAAGAGAATGATGATAATCTCACATTTGAACAGGTTAAGAAACAACTGGATACCATTAAGCCTGCCCATTTTATAGAAAAGAAGGACTTCTGGTTCGAACAATTACTACAAGCCCAACCTAGTAATGTAAATGAGTTTCTTCAGAGAGTATGGAATAACATCCAGGAAGGTCTAGTGGCACAACAACAACAACGAAATGAGTTCCATTTGACCCCGTTCGATGGTGTAGTTGAGATAGACCCAGAGGAGGCGGCTGAAGTTGGTGTAGCCCGTTACTTATCAGCGGGAACATTAGAAACATTGGCGAAATGTCCCTATGGTTACTTCCTGCAAGAAATATTGAAGGTTACACCGAAAGAGGAGATTGTTTACGATGCGACTAAGTGGTTAGACCCTGCTTCAAGGGGACAGTTACTACATAGTATTTTTGAGACCTTTTATAAAGAGTTAAAGCAAAACAAGGAAAAGCCTTCATGTATTCAACACGAAGAGATGATGGTAAACATTGCAAATGCAATCATAGAAGAATATAGGGAGGAAATTCCACCACCGAGCGATCGAGTATTTCGTATGGAAGTAGAAGATATCCACCATTGCTGTAAGATTTTCTTGCGGGAAGAGGAAGAATACTGTGAGAATTATGAGCCAGAGCATTTTGAGTACTCTTTCGGTAGAAAGGGCGACGAGCCGGCAGTCATAACTCTTCCATCGGGTAAGCAAATTAAGGTGGCGGGAGTTGTAGACCGTGTAGATCGACGTAGTGATGGAAGATATCACATTATCGATTATAAGACGGGAAGTACATATAATTACAGTGACCAAAAGTTTTTCCGTGGTGGCAGGCAGCTCCAGCATTTCATATACGCTCTGGCCATTGAACACCATTTGAATCTCGACCCTGGATCAGTGGTTGAAAGCTCCTATTATTTCCCGAGCGTAAAAGGATTAGGGAAGCGATATGTCAGAGAACAAAATGATGCAGTGCGCACGAATGGTATGGATATTCTAGAAAGGTTATTAAAGTTGATTCAATCGGGACACTTCGTTATGTCAGACGATGATAACGACTGTAAGTACTGCTTGTATATTACAGTGTGTAGAAGGGAGTTCTACCATCCTGATACAATCAAGGGTAAGCACTCGGACCTTACTGCAACGGGTTTACAAAGATTCAAGGGGGTGAGGGACCATGGGTAAGACTATCGTAGATAAGGCAGCGCGGGAACGTATTGAAAAGGAAGTAAATACGAATTTTTTAGTGGAAGCGGGTGCAGGGTCAGGAAAGACTACAAGTCTCGTGCAACGAATGGTGTATTTGATTCAATCGGGGACAAGTACGATCGATGAAATCGTGGCCATTACATACACTCGAAAAGCTGCCGATGATTTAAAAATCCGTTTCCAAGAGACATTGGAAAAAGCTTGGGCAAAAGCGACCAATGGACAGGAACGACTACTGCTAGGAAATGCACTACAGAACATGGAAAGATGTTTCATAGGGACGGTCCACTCCTTCTGTGCACGAATACTCAGGGAAAGGCCCATTGAAGCAGGGTTAGATTTGAATTTTAAAGAGTTAGAGGAAGAGGATGATCAGGAAGTCCTTAATGAGGCGTGGCTTACATTTATCCATCATGTGCAGATAGAGAAACTGGAACTTTTACAGGAAATTCGTGAAATCGGCATCTCAGATACAGGTTTGTTCGAATGCCTACAAACAATTAAGGATTATCCTGAGATTCGGTGGGTAACGAAGGTAGTTCCTAAGCCTGCGCTAGAGGGTGCATTTAAGGCATTGATGCAGGTAGTTCAGGAGGCAAAGCGCTTTATTCCTGATACTGAGCCAGATAAAGGTTATGATTCATTACAAAAATCAATTATCTCAGCTGTCATAAAGTTCCGTCATATGAAACAGGGCAACGATGCAGAGATAGTAGACATTTTTACAATTTTCGATAAAGAATTAAAGCCGACCTATGTTCGCTGGAATCCTGCAAGTAAGGAAGACGTGAACTATTACTATGAAACAATTTCTAGCCTTATGGAAGGGACAGTTCGTCCGCTCTTGCAATGTTGGAAGGAGTATTGTCATCCGAAACTGATATCCTTTCTTTTTGAAGCATTGAAAGAATACAATCGGATCAAGAAGGAACGATCTCTGCTAAATTTTCAAGACTTGTTGATGTACACGACAAAGGTATTGAGAGAAAATGCCGAGGTAAGAGAATATTTTCAAAATAAATATAAAAGGCTATTAGTCGATGAATTCCAAGATACAGATCCAATTCAAGCGGAGTTTATGTTTTATTTGACGAGCGAAAATATAAACGAAAAGATATGGACAAAGTGCAAGCCAAAGCCTGGATCGCTTTTTGTAGTCGGAGATCCGAAGCAAGCAATTTACCGTTTTCGTCGCGCCGATATTGATACATACAATCGAGTCAAAGATCTCATTAAAAGTCACGGCGGCGATGTTTTGCAGCTTACCATGAATTTTCGGACCATTGACACCGTAACGACCAAGTTGAACGAAGTATTTGAAAGGCTGCTTCCCGAGCAGGAGAGTGCTTATCAGGCAGCGTATAGGCCATTGCATTCGTACCACGAGGATGTAGGACAACTGCTCTCGGGCATCTATCAGATTAATGTATCGTCAGCGTGTACTAAAAAAGAAGATATACTACACGAAGATGCAGTTAATATTGCATGGTGTATAGCAAATTATATAAAGCAGGGCTATCAAGCTAAAGATTTCTTGGTACTCACACGTTACAATGAAGGCATTACCACCTATGCACAAAGGATAGAAGAGTATCGAATCCCTGTCAGTATTAGTGGAGATATTACGATAGGTGAAATGAAGGAGTTTAAGGATTTGTCTATACTGTTGCGCGTTTTCGCTAATCCTCTTGATGAAGTGGGGATTTTGGCAGCGTTACGGGGAATCTTCTTTGGCATCAGTGACAATGAATTGTATCAGTGGAAACGGGCTGGTGGGGCATTCTCGCTATATGCTGAGCATCCAGAGTTACTAGATGAAAAACCCGAAGAAAAAGTTAAATTTGCTTTAACAAAGTTATGTAGTTATCAGAAATGGGTAAATCGAATGTTACCTTCTTCTGCTATGGAGAAAATCATCGAAGATGTCGGGTTTTATCCGTTGCTCGTAAATAACCAATTAGGGAAGCGTGCATATAAGGGACTTATGCAAATTCTTGAGGCCCTAAGAGCACATGAGGGAGCGAATACAACCTATAAGCAAGGATACGAGTTATTAGATAAACTGATTTGCGAAAAAACCGTAGTCGCCAACATAGAAGGGGAAGAAAATGCAGTCCGAATTATGAATGTCCACAAGGCCAAGGGGTTAGAGGCACCGATTGTCTTTCTAGCGCATCCGGCCAAAATGGTCAGTCCAGAAATGGGCCTTAATCGGCATATACGACGACAAGGAGATGAATCTGAAGGGTACATTGCCTTTTTTATAAGGGAACAATTTAAAAATAAGGAACTTGCTATACCGCCAGATTGGGAGCAAGTAAAACAAGAGGAGCTTCGATACCTTACGCAAGAAGAGATTCGGATTGTATATGTAGCAGCCACACGGGCTGAAAAGGCTCTTATTATAAGCTCTTGTGCCAAGGATAACAAAAACCCGTGGGCATCATTGTTGCAAGTATCGGAAGACAATGCAATTACAGTTCCAGACGACATAGAAATGGAATGCCAACAAGGGCAAGTAGTACTAATCTATGAAGAATACGAGCGAAACGTAAATGCGATTAATCACTGGTTAGAAATTGGCAAAATGAAGACTTACGACTCATGGACTCCTACAGAAAATAAAGAAATATTTGATCCGGCAATTGTACTAAGAGAAGCCGGTGGCGGTAAGGATTGGGGAATCATCATCCATCAAGTTTTGGAGAAAGTTGTTAAAGGGATAGATTGTACCCACTACATTAAAAACATAGTAAGAAAATACAATCTCCCAGCAGAGCGTGAAGCCGAGATCTGGAACTATGTCCAGACGTTTAAGGAAACTGATGTGTGGCAGGAACTTCAATCGGCGGAGGAAATCCATACGGAAGTACCATTTGCAATCAAAGTTACACCAGGGCATCCAATGTATGAACAGATACAGAAGTCAGACACTGCGGGGTATCCTATCACAATAAAAGGCGTCATTGATTTAGTATATAAGTATAATGGGATTTGGAACATTGTCGACTACAAGACAGACCGTCTTGTGAATAAGGAAGACTATCAACTGTTAACTGACTACTACCAACAGCAGCTAGACATTTATAAGCAGGCATGGAGCCAGTTATCAGGGAAAGAGCAGATTCAGAAAAGGCTTTTATTTATATGAATTTATTAGCAATAATTGCTGCTAACATTACTAGATTAAAAACGGAGCAATTGTCGCTATATCCAGACTACTTAATAATTATTATATATTTATGAATCATCAATAAAGTATTACCACAAAAAGGTCGAAAGATGGGAGTGTTGAAATTATGACATTAATGGGATTAGAGTTACCTAGTAACATAGAATTTACACAAGAAGATGATAAACATATTAGAATGCATATTGAAAAGCCAATGGAAAATATGCAGAATGATAGTGCTGCTTTCGAAGCATGGGCTTTGTGTTTAAAGGCAAAAATGAATTGCAACATTATTCTAAGTTACCAAGAATATAATTGCTGGGATAAATCTTTCTACAAACTATGTTGTAAACAAACACATTACATGAGATTTTTGTATAGGTTATGGAAGTTTAGTGAACTGATGAGTGAATGGTTTAAAATAGATGTTAAATGCATAGCAGATGTAGAACAATTTAAAAGGATGTTTTTAGAATTAAAAGCAAATAGACAATATATTAATAATACTCCAATAAATGAAAGTGAAACTAGTAAATCTAATGAACATAGAGATGAACATTTTGTTGAAAAAGCTTTTATAACTGCAGTTGGCAAAGAGAAACTGAATCAACTATTGGCTGAAGAAAAAGAGAGTAAATTAAAAATTATTAATAACCAACTGCCAAACGGACTATTTAAAGGAAAGTTGGTAGGGGATATAAAAGAACTTAACAGGATATTCCCTACAGGGTTTATTGATTTATGGGGCATTAGTGAAAAAGATGATCTATGCATATTTGAACTAAAGATTGACAGTAATAATCATGTAGGTATAATTTCACAATTGTTTTTCTATGCAAATTATTGCAAAGATGTTTTCTATGATAAAGTATATAACGACAGAATACAGAGCTATAAGAGAGGATATAAAGAACTACATAATACTGTGAAAAGTGGCATTGTAAGCATTAAAGCGTATTTTCTAGCACCGGGATATCATAAAGAAATTAATGTGAATAGAAACAGAATAGAAGAGATTCTTAATCAAAAGAAAGATATTACCAAAATAGAGTACAAATTTCTTGATTATGACTACGAATCGATAAAGGAAATAGTAGATACTAGTGTAAAAATTAAATTGTAAATTATTTCATTTTATGAATCTGCTTTAGCTCTTCCAAAACCAGCATGAATTTTTCGTGACTTTGATGAGTTAACAAGCAATTAAAACCGATATACAGCAAATCTCTCTCAAATGTACTGAGACGACTGTTATGAACATTAAGGTTAATAACCATATTAATCATAATATCTTTAACAGATTCTATGCTATATGCTGCATGAATAACAGCGAGTTTAAGTGCAACCGGCCAATAGGGCTCTATTAGTTCATCAATTATTAATAGACCGTAATCGTTAATGTGTAATGATAAGTCAATCATGATTTTCTAAGGATTTTTGTACATGATGCACCTCCTATTTATTTACAATTATATAGAATGGAAGTTACCAAAGAGACAACTGTTTGTCGCAATTCTGTAAGTAGAAAGAATGCAAAAGTGCATTTTATCAAGCGACAAACAGTTGTCTTTTTACTATTATATTTTCGTTTAATATAGGTAAATAAGCTAGAGATATGTAAATGGAAGGAGGATAAATAGAGTGTTATCAAAAACAGCCCGTCAACTTATTATTTATCACGTATTTCGATTTACAAAGAGTGTGAGCATACGAGATATTAGGCTCTATATCTCTATTAAAAATAAGACTGCCTATAGAGATATTAAGGACTTAAATAATGCGGGCCTTTTACAGACTATATTCTCTAAGAAAGATCAGTGTTATGTCCATCACAAATCTACCTATGATGATAGTGAGCAGTTTTATGATCCCAAATATACTGAAAATCAAGCATATAATCGTCATTTAGATAAACTGCGACGATTAGGAAGAATAATGAATAGATTACACTACAATACACTAAGTTATAGTGACTGTCTAAACTGGTACCAAAAGGCATTCCCAGGTGTGAGTACAAGAACGATGCAAAGAGATTTCAAAGAATTGACATCTATTGGTTACACCATCATATATGACCGCTTTGAAAAATGTTACTATATTAATTTTCCGCGATTTGAGGATGATATTAGGCAATGGAAATAGTAGATCTCCATACTAGTGGCCACGCTAGCATGGAGACTATGGTAAAGATTTCAACAATATGCAAGCCTCAAAATGTTATACCAATTCATACGGAAAGAGCGTACTTATTCTCTAATATATTTGATAATGTTAGAATAGTAAAAGATGGAGAGGAAGTTAGTAAATAAGCTTCTTGAATTTTTCTTGATCTATTATATATTGTTCTGAGTTTATATAAGTCCACATTTCGAGAACATTGAACAAATCTATGAAGAAATGTTTGTACAAAAGCCAGTAAGGATCACAATAGTGGGACAAACCCAAACGTCCTTGATTTTGGTCCAGCTCATACAACATAACACCCACATCATCAATTAAGATACGATTGGGCTCATTATCTATTTCGATATAATATTCAATAAAGCCTATGATAATACGAAATGGGGTTTGTCTAGTTCTCCAATCTGTAAGGTCAACATCCAGTTTATCGATTTCATCTTTAGACAATGTTTTAATATGACGAATTAAGCTATGTGAAGCAGTTTTAATAGGTTCTTGAGAGAATAATAAGAATCCATTTTGAATATCCAGTTGATCCCATCTTACAATTTCTATGGTTTCAGTTTTAAAATATCTTGAATAATCTTCTAGTTTAAAATCATTCATTAAAAAACCCCCTAATTTTTTTTGCAAGCTATCCAGTTTTCATTGTTCAGTATTTATGAATACTCAATCTAATTATATAAAGCCGAACTAATAGGAAGAGACACCTGTATGTCGGCAAGCATCGCAATGATTTTTTTGGATTGAAAAAATGATTTCTTATAAGATTGAAATCAAAAACTGACGATTGGCAGTTTCTTTGAATAGAAGTTGCTTAAGATTTGCAAAACCGGTTATAATAAACGCCGCGTCTTTGGCAAGATTCATTACATGAATGATGCAAATACATTTTGTGAGGGAATAGGTAGATAGGGGCACTGACAGCCAAGATGGCTGCTAGAATTGTTGTGTGGTATCTGGAGCAGAATGTAGATGCGCAGATTGTATTTATATGGTAAAATAAGTTTAGTTTATTAATGAAAGGAGAATTGATCGATATGACTCTAGCTAAGAAAATCGAGAATATTCTTAAAGATGAATTAAAGCCAGAGGATGTAAAAACGATTGTTGATATGGCTGAGTTTCTGAAATATAAGAGTTCACTGGCAAAGTGGGATAAAATAAATGAATCGGAGCCGGAGTATATAACTGAAGATGAAAAAAATGAAATTGACAAGAAAAAGGCATCTGGTGACTACGTATCACAAAAGCAATTACTAAAAGAACTTGGAATATCTGAAGATGAAATACACCGTTAAATATCAAAAGGATTGTATTAAATATCTGAAGAAGTTAGACAAACTCATGCAGATTAGAATTATTAAGGCCATAAATCAACTACCTGATGGCGATGTAAAACTATTAAAGAATTGTAAGGATGATTATAGGTTAAGAGTAGGTATCCAGAGGATTATATTTAACAAAGATGATGATAAAAAGGAAATCTATATTATAAAGATTTCCCCTCGCGGAGAAGTATATAAGCGATTATAGTAACACTTAAATGAAATGGATTTAAACAGTGCCAAATTACGAATATAGACTTTGTAATTTGGCGTTTTCTTTTTCTATATAGGTTTGATAATTGTCTTGAAATTCGGGTATAATTATGAGCTACTACAATGCAGGGAAAACACATAGGGCAAGGAAATGTGATATGCCTTGCTAACGATATCATGCCAATCGATTCAAACAATGATATGGTGCCAGTATGGTTAATATAGAGCAAGAAGCGATTTTTGATAATTGAGGTTGTAAAGGAGTGTCCTTATGGAAATAAAAACAGTATCCCTTATAGGTCTAGGTGCCTTAGGCGTGTTGTTTGGCGATCACTTATCGAGGAACATGCCCGAGGGAAAGCTTAAAGTTATTGCTGATCAAGGGCGCATTGATAAATATGAAAAGAACGGCGTATTCATCAACGGTCGTCAGTGTAACTTCCAATATATACTGCCAGAAACTCACTGTGAGCCAGCAGATCTTGTGATATTTGCTGTAAAATATAATAATCTAGAAGAAGCGATTGAGGCAGTCAGACATCATGTAGGAGAGTATACCAACATAATCTCTTTGTTAAATGGCATTACCAGTGAATCGATTATCGGTCAAAGTTATGGAATGGACAAAATGGTCTATTGCGTAGCCCAGGGAATGGTTGCTGTAAAGGTTGAGAATAAGCTCACTTGTGAAAATATGGGTTTGTTGTGCATTGGTGATCGGGAACCAGGGCAGATCTCCGAAAAGGTTAAACGTGTAGCGGATTTCTTCGCGAGAACGGGACTCCCACACGAGGTGGAAACGGATATGTACCGTCGCCTATGGGGCAAACTAATGCTTAATGTCGGTGTGAATCAAACCATAGCTGTATATGAGACGAAATTCGCTGGTGTTCAAGCGGAAGGTGAAGCGCGGGATATGATGATTGCAGCGATGAAAGAAGTGATTGCTGTATCTGAGAAAGAGGGCGTTCATTTAACAGAACAGGACCTCAAGTACTGGTTAGACGTTCTAAGTACATTAGACCCTACAGGTAAACCATCTATGCGTCAAGATGTGGAAGCAAAGCGCTACAGTGAAGTGGAATTATTCTCAGGTACTATTATTCATTTAGGCAAAAAATATGGTGTTCCAACACCAGTGAATCAAAAGTTCTATGACTGGATTCGCAAGACAGAGGATACATACCAAAGAATTTAAAGAAATGAGTGATACAATGTTTTTTGTTGTAGTTACAATTGTATTAGGATTCAATTTAGGCTGGTATTTACTCAGCGATTGGTGGTTGCGTAAGGAATTACATAGTTATCCTAAGGCGAGACGGTATAGTCGAATAGCCCTAGTTATATGGATGTTCATTGTGTTCGTGCCTATTGTGAGTCAATTGGTTGGGCTAGGAAACCCGTTGGAGTACGGTCCTTGGATATGGACTTCTGTGCTATATCTATGGATGGGCGCAATTCTATTTTGGATGCTAGGATTAGCTATTATTGGGATTCCGACTTGGGGATTCTTAAGATATTACGACCGTAAGAATCGCAAGCAGGTTACCCATTCAGAGCAAATGCAAGCAACGGAAGTATTGGAATCAACAGCGCAAGACAATATCCTTAGCAGAAGACAAGTACTTAAATTGGGCTTAGTTGCAGCACCGCCATTGCTTGTTGGTAGCACTGCAATCGCAACTGTATTTGCAAAGGACCGTTTAAATGTCCGATACATCGACTTACCAGTGAGAAATCTACCTCATGATCTTGAAGGTTATACAATCACTCATCTTTCTGATACTCACGTTGGGATTGTAACGGGAAGAGAGCGGATTGAGAACATTGTAAATACAGCGAATCAGTTAAAAAGTAATATGACGGTTGTTACTGGTGACATTCTAGATAACAACTTTGAATATATGCCTGATTTAGTGGATACCATAGGGCAATTGAAAGCAGATCATGGTGTCCATTTATGTATTGGTAACCATGATAAAATACACAATGCAAATGAGTGGATTACTACTGTTAGAAATGCAGGAATGGATTTGCTTTTGGACGAATCGATTGTCATTGATACTGGTGGCACTCCAATTAAGCTATTAGGAATCGATTATTCACGCCAAGAGGCCGATGATTATCGGAACATTCGTAAGGCGGATGAACATGTTAACACACCAGAAAACGGTTTGAAAATATTACTTGCACATCATCCCCATGCATTTGATCCAGCATCAGAAGCGGACATTCCAATTACGTTAGCGGGACATACCCATGGCGGGCAGATTGCAATTCGAATTGGCGAAGAATATGAACTATTCAATGCAGGAAATTATTTGTTCCGATATGTGGATGGTATTTATCGCAAGGAGCAAGGGAATAGCCTTTATGTTCATCGCGGGTCTGGAGACTGGTTCCCACTAAGAGCAGGGGTTCCGACTGAGGTAGTGCAAATACGTCTAGTGAGAGAAGAAACTTAGGTGAAGATATGAGTACATTTAATCAAGTGAATATCAAAGAATACAACAAACAGGTTAGAAAAATAGCTGTGTGGGGGGCATTAAAATCTTTTGCGCTGTCTTTAGCCCTAGATATTATAGGAAGTAAAATGATACCAGCAACGTTAGCTTCGAGCTTTCTCATTCAGGCTGCTTTCTCTTACATTATTGACGTTAGAATCATTAAGCAGAGTGGCTTAGATGTCTATAAGGTAAAGTATGATATGTTTGGTGATCATATAAATGCGGCGAAAAGCGCAGCAACTAGTGAATTGATACGAGTTTTTATATCACAGCAGAAGTTTAAGTTATTCTCCAATGTGATTCCGGTTTTAGGGGCATTCTACACGGCACTCGTTGTTTATCGAAGTATTCGAAGAATTGGTTATATGAGTTTGAAAGACGTTACAAACGAATAACATCATAATAAAAATTGCCCCTAATAATATGACTAGGGGCAATTTTTATAATACAATATACGCAAATCTAATTTATATAAGAATTTATTTTGCTGCTTTGACTGCTTCAATTGCTGCATCATAGTTCGGATGATCTGTTACTTCTGGTACAATTTCTATGTATGTAATAGTATCGCTAGAATCTACAACAAACACAGCGCGCGCTAATAGACGAAGCTCTTCAATGGTGACTCCATAGGCATTACCAAATGACAAGTCGCGATGATCGGAGACTGTTTGTACATTTTCAATACCAGCAGCGCCACACCAACGTGCTTGGGCAAAAGGTAAGTCTACACTGACTGTGTACACCTTCGTACCGTCTAATTTACTTGCTGCTTCATTAAACTTTCGAGTCTGCATATCACAAACGCCTGTGTCGATTGAAGGCACTACGCTAATTAAGCGAACTTGACCTTTAGAATCTGCTAAAGTCACAGGAGATAAGTCATTCGCTAAAACTGTGAAATCTGGGGCTTTCTCTCCTACTTTTACTTGAGTTCCTACTAGAGTTAATGGATTTCCTTGAAAAGTTACATTCGCCATACATTGCATCCTCCTAGTAAAATATGTAAAACTACAATTCAATCATATATGTATTGTGCTATAATTTCAACTAATTCACTCATAAGAATTTAAATTTTTGATATCTTAAACAACATAGGATACACTTTGTTAGAAACAAGATTGGAGGGTTATATATGTCAAATTTCTATACCGAAATTTCGAAGTATTATGATGAAATATTCCCTACAGGTAGTGCACAAATCTCCTTGATTCAGGAACTGGCAGGAGAGGCTCCGAAAGATATTCTTGACGTGGCTTGTGGTACAGGGGGGTATTCTTTAGGTTTAAAGGAAGCCGGATATAATATTACAGCGATTGATTTAGATGAAGGAATGATTGAAGGGTTAAAGCAGAAGGATCCAGCGATTGATGTGCATGTGCTCAATATGTTAGACATTGAGCAATTGAATAAGAAATTCGATGTGATTTTCTGTATCGGTAATTCACTGGTGCATTTAGATAACAATGAAGAGATTGGAAAGTTTTTTGCTATATGTAAAAAGTGTCTGAAGCCTCAAGGGAAAATCTTACTGCAAATCGTGAACTATGATCGTGTTTTAATAAAAAATATTGAAAGCCTCCCTTTAATTAAGAATGACAAAGTTCCGTTAACGTTTGAACGTTACTATGAATATTTAGAGCACACTCATAAGATTAACTTCAAAAGTATTCTTAAGGTGGATGGACAAGAGCTTGAGAATCAAGTATATTTACACCCGATTCAATACTGCGATATTTATGAGCTATTAGATAATCTAGGGTATACTGATATTGAGTTTTATGGTAGTTTTAAAAAAGATCGTTTTGATTCCTTAGAATCGTTACCTTTAATCGTAACTGCTAAGGTGGAATAAATAAACGAATTAAGTACAAAAATTTATAGTATCTGAGATTTAGGAGGCAATTGAATGGAATGGTTATTATACGAGTACCCAAGGTGAACTACTGTAAGGAAGGCCAAGGCTTGGCTTGATGCGCACCAAATCCCTTGTAAGACAAGACACATTATTAACGAAAATCCGAATGCTGAAGAAGTAAGGGAATTACATAAGAACAGTGGACTTGATATTAAAAAGTTTATGAATACAAGTGGTATTAAATATAAAGAGCTTGGTTTAAAGGATAAGATTCCTACCATGAGTTTGGATGAAATCTATGAATTAATTGGACAAGACGGTATGCTTGTAAAAAGACCGATTATTACAAATGGTGAAAAGGTGTTAGTTGGATTTAAGGAAGAAGAGTGGGAAGGGCTATTACTCCGGTAATAACCCTTTTTCTATTTTTCTTTGGATAAAGCGTAGACGGGTAAGGAAACCAGCAGCTGCAAAGCTTAGACCTATGGTAATACCAACCCAAAAGCCGAACGGTCCTAAAGGAGTATAAGCTGCTAATAAGTATGCTGTGGGGATGCCAATAATCCAGTAGGCTACAAATGCGATGTAAAAAGGAATCGTAACATCCTTATATCCTCTTAAAGTACCCTGTAAGCTAGCTTGTGCTGCATCAGATAACTGAAAGATAACCGCAATCATGAAGAATTGTCCGGCTAACACAATAACCTCGGGATCGTTTGTATACAATGAAGCGATAGGCTCTCGAAATAATATCAAGATTGCAGCGTTAAATATAGCAATTCCTAATGCTCCGATCACTCCAATTAGGCTATACTGTTTAGCGCTATGTAATTTTTTTCCTCCAATGGAATATCCAACTACGATTGTTAAGGCCATGGAAATGCTTAAAGGAATCATAAATATTAATGAAACAAAACTAAGGGCTATTTGATTGGCAGCAATTGTTGCTGTAGAATACATCATCCCGATGAGTAACGTAACAACAGAAAAAATCGTAGCTTCAAAAAATATCGATAGCCCAATCGGAAACCCAATTGCAAGCTGTTCTTTCCATGCCTTCCAGGAAGGCTTGTCCCATGTTGCAAAAATTCGGTAATGTCGTACTTTGGGCAATCCGACAGCAACCAAAATACTAAATAGTAAAATCACCCAGTAAGTTACGCCAGTAGCATATCCTGCACCAATACCACCTAAAGCGGGCATACCGAAATGGCCAAAGATTAACGCATAATTAAATAGAATATTAAATGGCACTGCTAAAACGGTAATTAACATAGTAATGCGAGTGAAACCTTGTCCATCAAAGAAATTCCGTAATACATTCGATACAAACAAGGGGATTATTCCAATAGATAGCCCAATTAAATAATGAAATGCTATTCGTTGCACTTCTGTTTCTAAATCCATAAATATCAATATTGGATCAAGGGCAACTACTCCAATAAGTATTACAACAATACCTAAGACCATGGATAAATAGATAGCTTGATTTACAGCAGGAGAAATTTTATTCACTTCTCCACTGCCAGTTAATTGCGCTACAATCGGTGTGACTGCTAACAAGATCCCGATTGTAAAAGTAAAGACAGGCATCCATAAGCTAGATCCAATCGCTACTCCTGCTAGGTCTTGGGTACTAACGCGTCCTGACATAATGGTATCAATAAAATTCATCGCTAATAGACTTAATTGAGTAACCATAATGGGCCACATGACGGAAATATACAAAACGATTTTCTGTCTCCAGGTTTCAGCATGATACATAAAGTCGCCTCCAAAAAATTAGCAACCCAAATAGGGTTGCTAACCAAAGAACTAAGATAATATAATAAACACATAAACAGTCGAAAGCAGGTAAAAAATTGCAATTTCTATATTATCTTTTTTTATTTATAGGGTCAATCATTTTATTATTATCAACATTTGCGTTCGTATTCCCATTTGGTCCGGAGACAATTGAAGGGTTACACACATTAGCGAAATGGATTCTGTACGGATTTATTATTGAGTTTATTATCGGTTTGATTCGTTCTAATCACAAACTATATTATTGTAAGAAAGAATGGATTTCTTTATTAGCGATTGCCGTTTCCATTTCTATTGATTCGCTCACTGGTTTTCTTGGTTTGGTGAAACTTGCAAAATTGGCTAAGCTGATTAAGGCTATGAAAGGGCTTAAGGGTATGAAAGCCTTTAAATCTTTGAAAGCTGTGAAATTTATTAAGACAATTAAGCTCGGTAAGAAAACCAAGAGGAAGCTCGTTAAACAAACAGATGCTGAGAATACCAATAACTATTGAAGCTGTGCGTATGTAGTCATAACTTTATTGATATAATGATTCGTCTCTTTAAAAGGCGGTACACCACCATGTTTATCTACATTGCCTGGCCCAGCGTTATAGGCGGCTAAGGCTAGTACTAAATCACCGTTATAGCGTTTAAGCATATAGCTTAAGTATTTGGTTCCACCTTCAATGTTTTGTCGTGGATCGAAGGAATCTGTAACTCCTAACCCTTGGGCTGTTTTTGGCATTAATTGCATAAGTCCTTGGGCACCAGCCTTTGATACAGCTTTAGAATCAAAATTCGATTCGTGTTTAATAATAGCGCGAATTAAGTCACTATCTACGTCATATTTTAACGCAGCGGCATTGATTAGATGATCATAGTTCTGTTCTAAATCTACTACTATTAAAGTAGGGTTTTGTTCTGTAGTTTGTTCAATAGCTTGTTCTGCTACTTCTTCCATTGATTGCTCGACTTGTTGCTCGAAAAATGGATGCGTAGTTTCTGCTTGAACGACTGTAGTCGTCATTGTTAGGCTTGCTGACTTAACATATATACTAGTACTTAATGGGCTTAACGCCATTACGTTTTCTTCCATTGCAGGTTCTTTCACGAGAGTTGCCTGGTAAAAACCTAAGATTACAATAGTCATAAATATTGAAAGAAATAATGTAATTGTAATACTATACTTTAATAATTGATGTTCTATTTTATACACTAGATTCCCACCTTTTTGAATTCTAATAACTAGTATCAACGGATTTGTCCATTTTTAGACAAAATAGATGAACTAAGTTATGATTAAGCTAAAAACTTTATAGTTGAGTATATGTCCAAATAAGGACAAACATTCTTGATTTAGGATTAACGAGAGTAGGAGGAAGGTCATGTTTTACGTAAAAACTGTAAGCGTAGTTATGGAAGAATGTTTTGCTAAATTTACGCGGAAACAAGAAAATGTTACGGTTGCTTTAGAAGATTCTCTTGGATTTATATTGGGAGAAGATATTATAGTAAGTGAAAATATACCTGGATTTGATCGATCTACGGTGGATGGATTTGCTGTCTATGCTGAAGATACGTTCGGTAGTTCAGAATCGATGCCTAGCTTTCTAAAGGTTACTGGGGAAATTCTAATGGGGCGAGAAGCAGACAATCCCTTACATATGGGACAAACGCAGAAAATTCCTACAGGTGGAATGTTACCAGCTGGTAGTAATGCTGTAGTGATGCAAGAATATACAGAATTACTAGATGATATGGTGAGTATCTATAAAAGCGTTTCGCCAGGCGAAAATGTAATAAAGGTAGGAGAAGATTTAAAGGACGGACAGACTATTTTTAAAAAGGGAATCAGGATTCGTCCGCAAGACATTGGACTATTAGCTGCTATGGGTATTGTTTCTGTGAATATTATTAAGCCATTAAAGATTGCTGTTATATCTACTGGTGATGAAATTGTAGGGCCTGAGGTGCAACATCTCGCTTTTGGCCAAGTGCGGGATACGAATGGTTATGCCGTAACGGCTTTATTAAAACAGTATAATTTTCAAGGGTATTACGCAGGAATTATTAAGGACGATTATGATACTTTGTATACTACTGTCCATAAGTTATATGAACAATATGATGTAGTTATATTATCTGGTGGGAGTTCTGTTGGGACGAAGGATGTCACGAGTAAGATCATTGAGACACTGCCGAATGCAGAAATTCTTGTGCACGGGATTGCCATAAAACCAGGTAAACCAACCATTATTGCGAAATCCAATGGGAAGCTAATCATTGGTTTGCCCGGTCATCCGGTATCAGCACTGGTGATTATGCAACATATTATTCTACCAATTTTACATCACATGCAGGGAACGGAAAGTAAGACTTTCCTACCAGCTGTTCAAGCAATCATAAATCAAAATATTGATTCACAAACGGGAAGAACGGATATCATTCGTGTGCGTCTTACAATGGGAGAAGACCAGCATCTAATTGCTGAACCTGAGCGCGGTAAAGCAGGAGTATTTAGTAGTTTGGTTAAGGCAGATGGGTATTTCATAATACCAGAATCTGTTGAGGGAATAGAGAAGGGAAGCATGATTGACGTACTTCTATATGATTAAAACACTACTTTTTCGAGTAGTGTTTTTTTCTGTTTAAAAATACTCAGTTTTGGTCATGCTATATAGTAGGTTACTGATATTCTACTAATTGTATTATTTCATATAATTAATGAACAACGTTGAAATACGGAGGGATAAAAATTGACAGTTAATAGACAGGATGCATGGACAGAAGAAGATGATTTACTATTAGCAGAAGTTATATTACGACACATTCGCGAAGGTAGCACACAATTAAAGGCTTTTGAAGAAGTCGGAGATAAACTGTCACGTACCGGCGCTGCTTGTGGTTTCCGCTGGAATAGTGTAGTCAGGAAGAAGTATGAAGCAGGTATAGAGATTGCCAAAGCTCAAAGACAAGCAATGAAGAAAAACAATAGAAGAAAAGAAGATAGAAACATAGAGTATCACCAATCGATAAAAATAGAAAAGGAAAACTATCAATCGAACCCTGTGAATTTCACCCATGGTGGAACTTTACAGTTTGAAGATGTAATAAAGTATTTGAAGAATGTGAAGTATGAACACCAAGAACTAAAAAAGCGCAATGTGTACTTAGAGAAAAGATTGACAGAGTTAGAAGAAGAAAACAAATCCTTACATAAGGAGCTTTCTTCACTACGCAAGGAAAGAAATCAATATGACTCCGTTACGGAAGACTATAAAGCTCTAGTTCAAATTATGGATCGAGCTAGAAAGCTAGCAGTTCTGGAAGATTATGTGGAAGAAAAGCCAAAGTTTAAAATGGATTTAAATGGAAATCTAGAACGGGTTTAGTGAGTCTATATAAAATAGCTGTTCAACACATAGTTGCTATGTGTTGAACAGCTATTTTTAGGAGATACTAATCTATAGATAGTAAACAATAGGAACTATATAAGTAAAAACAAAACTAGAAGTAAAATTAATCTTATAAAGGAGTAATGAAACTATGTATGCTATTCTTTTTGACCTTACACCTGACGGACATTCTATTGATATGTCGCTAGCAAAAGATTCTTTGCAAGTAGTAATTGATTCCATTATGACAGATCTCAAGGGACAAAATATAAAGGATTATGGTGATAAGTTCGTCATTTGTGATTCTATAGAAGACACAAAGCAAGCCGAAGAAGTATTGAAAGAATATGAGATGAAATATAAAATTTATATTGTGGATCAAAGGATACCGACTCATTATAACGATTCTATTCTTTTGGGGAATCAGTCCAATTATTTAATCATACAAAATTACGTAGAGTAAAAGAATGAGTCCATCAAGTCCTAAAATTAATAAAAATTTAAGCATCAAATGCAGGAGATTGATACCCTTTTGTCAAACTATATGTATGATGCATGTGAATTTTTATGAGATTGAGGGATGTAGATGGAGTTTCTAGCCAAAATCTTTGCGTTTATACTTACACTACCATTTTTAGCTTTTTTCCTCGGATATAATATAAGTAAATGGTTCTATCAAGATAATAAGAAGGCATTTGATATAGCGATTCATGTTACTACGTTTTCTTTATTTGTATCTGTTAGTGTGATGTTTCAAGTGGTTGGTTATTTGCAATCTGGAGTGTTTATTACACTTATAATCTGGATTACCTTTTTAGCGGTACTTATTTATTTACAATGGAAGTTAAAAAATCAAATAGATATCCACAAATCCCTAAAAGGTTCTCTTCGACTTTGGTTTTTAGTATTGTGTATTTGCTATGTTGCTCTATTTATCATAGGAGTTACGAAATCATTTATTTAATGGTTGCGGATGTAAAAAGACACCGATTATGGTGTCTTTTATTGCGGTATACTTGCATTACATACGAAACTGTTTATAATTAGGAAAGTATGA
Source organism: Desulfuribacillus stibiiarsenatis (assembly GCF_001742305.1). NCBI lineage: Bacteria > Bacillati > Bacillota > Desulfuribacillia > Desulfuribacillales > Desulfuribacillaceae > Desulfuribacillus > Desulfuribacillus stibiiarsenatis. Next base: position 20,881 of record NZ_MJAT01000036.1, read on the forward strand.
TAAAAGTAAGATATTTGAAATCTCGTTAAAAAACAGTCACAAAAATGCCACAAACAACACAAAAAGAGTAATTTACTATGTGTTAAAATAAAAAATATGCATGTATTTCGCAGAATTCAGGAGGGTAAATAATGATAGGAATTTCACGTTTATTATGTGGTAGTGAGAACTTTGGTGATAGCTTACGTTATGCGAAAGGTTCACACGGTCAAACGAATGGTGCAGTAGCAGGTCATGGACCGGTAGTTGTATGGACTTCAACGAAGACTTGTAACTTAAAATGTGTACACTGCTATGCGGCTTCTGAGAATATAAAGTACGAAGGCGAATTATCTACTGATGAAGCGAAAGTCTTTATTGATGATTTAGCGAATTTTAAAGTACCAGTGTTATTATTCTCTGGTGGAGAGCCACTAGTAAGACCAGATACATTTGAATTGGCTGAGTATGCAGCTAGCAAAGGCATTCGTGTTACGTATTCTACTAATGGTTTGTTAATTGATAAAGATGTAGCGAAGAGAATGAAACAAATCGGTGTTGGTTATGTTGGAATTAGTTTCGACGGAATCGGTGCTGTACATGATGAATTCCGTGGCCTGCCAGGTGCTTTTGAAAAATCACTACAAGCTGTAAAGAACTGTATTGAAGTAGATCAAAAGGTAGGACTACGCTTCACAATTAATCAACATAATTATCGCCAACTTCATGAGATCTTTGATTTCCTAGAAGAAGAAAACATTCCTCGTGCTTGTTTCTATCATTTAGTATACTCTGGTCGTGGAAATGAAATGGTAAACGACGACTTAACGCATGAAGAGAGTCGTCATGCATTAGATATTATTATGGAGCGTACAGTTGACTTCCATAAGCGTGGAATTACGAAAGAAATTCTCACGGTGGACAACCATGCTGACGCAATCTATCTATACCTGCGTGCGAAGGAATTATATCCAGATAAAGCAGATGAGATTTATAACTTAATTAAGACGAATGGCGGTAATCGTTCAGGTATCGCATTTGGTAACGTTGACAATCTTGGTAACGTCCACCCTGACCAGTTTACTCAAAACATTACTTTCGGTAACATCCGCGAGAAGAAATTTAGTGAAATTTGGTCTAAGGCAGAGCATCCAATTTTAAATGGACTAAAAGACCGTCAGCCATTGTTAAAAGGTCGCTGTTCTCAGTGTAAGTGGTTAAGTATGTGTAATGGAAACTTCCGTTCTCGTGCACACGCAATTCATAACGATTTCTGGGAAAGTGATCCAGCTTGCTATTTAACAGATGAAGAAATCGGATTAACGGAAAAAGCATAGGAGGTACTACAATATGTCTCATCCTCATTCAGATACATCAATCCATGAAATTCGTAAGCATATGCATGGTATGACCCAAGGTGATGTTACGGATTACATGAAGAATATGGGCCACAAATTACGCTTAATCTTCTGGGAATTAACAGAAGGCTGTAATTTGAAGTGTATTCACTGTCGTGCGACGGCGCAACCAGAGCGTAGCGTTGATGAGCTATCGACGAAAGAATGCTTTAGAATCATTGACGAATTAGTAGAATTCTCTAACCCGATTGTTGTATTAACAGGTGGAGAGCCATTATATAGACCGGATTTCTTTGAAATCGCACAATATGGTACGAATAAAGGCTTACGTATCGTAATGGCTTCTAATGGCACTATGATTACTAAAGAAATCGCACAGAAGATTAAAGATGTAGGGATTCAACGTGTATCTATCAGCTTTGATGGTGCTACTGCAAAAACACACGATGAGTTCCGCGGTATCCCGGGCTCATTCGATGAGGCGTTACGCGGTGCTAGAAATTTACGCGAAATTGGTGTAGAGATTCAGTTCAATACTACCATTACAAAGCATAACGTAGCGGAAATGGAAGACATTATGGATCTAACTATTCGCGAGGGTGCTGTAGCACTTCATACATTTATGTTAGTTCCAGTCGGTTGTGGAGTAGAAATCTCTGAAAGTTCTATGTTACCGGCGGACGAGTATGAGCGCGTTCTCGAGTGGTTCTACGACAAGTCGAAGGAAGTTCCTATTGAGATTAAAGCTACTTGCGCGCCTCACTATTTCCGTATTATGAGACAAAAGGCTAAGCAAGAAGGTGTTCAGATCACTCCTAAGACCCACGGTATGTCTGCAATGACTAAGGGATGCCTAGCGGGAACTGGTGTATGCTTCTTGTCACATAAAGGAAGAGTACAACCTTGTGGCTACCTTCCAGTACAAGCAGGTAATGCGACGGAGCAAACAATGAAACAAATCTGGGAAGAGTCAGATGTATTCTTGCAACTTCGTGATAATAACAATTTAAAAGGTAAATGCGGAATCTGTGAATATAAGAACGTTTGTGAGGGTTGTCGTGCACGAGCTTTCTCAGAAACTGGCGATTACCTGGATGAAGAACCGTTTTGCAATTACGTTCCTAGAAAACATGCAACTGTATAATTGATAACTTAAACGGGACTTCATTAGTCCCGTTTTTTTTAAGTGAGGGAATTCAATGGAAATTCTACTAACTCATACGCAAGTACCCCCTTTTATAAAAGAATACAAAAAATTCTCGAAGCAATTTTTTTCGCTGTATGATTATAGTTGTGTAGATGAAAGAAGTGTACTTGAGCGAACTGCTAATATTCGAGAAATGCAAAGTAAGCACCCACTTCTTGTTGACCGTGGTGCATTAAGCGAGACGATACGAAGTTATATTCAACGGTTATCTGAAAGCATTGAAATGAAGCAAAATGAGAATTTACAATTAATATCTCAAGGCGCCTTTACTGTGGTAACTGGACAGCAAGCAGGATTATTTACCGGTCCATTACTTACTATTAATAAAATTATCTCGGTATTAAAAGCATGCGATACATATAGTGTACGGCTAGAACAGCCTATCGTTCCGATTTTCTGGATTGCAGGGGAAGATCACGATATCGATGAAATTGATCATACGTATTTTATCACTCAAAAAGCGATTTCTCGTATTACTATACCGTGGAATACTGAGAAACCTAAAGTGTCTGTGTCACAGGTACAATTATCGAATGATCAGATTGATGGATTAATCGCACAAGTAAAAGTAACGCTGCCTGATAGTATTTATAAAAAAGAAGTTATTTCGGTGCTAACGCAAGCATATAGTGAGCAAAGTGTCGTAGTAGCGTTTGCAAAGCTGATTCAGCGCATGTTTGGAAAGTACGGAGTTTTAATTTTTGATTCTCATGATCTGTCTGTAAGAAAGCTTGAAGTTCCAATACTCCAGAGTATGATTCAGCGAAGTTCAGAACTTCAAAGTGCATTCCTAAAGTCGAAACGTGTTTTCACGAGTCTTGGATATGAACCACAAGTGAAGCAGGAAGACCAAGCAACCGGATTATTTATCAACTATTGTAATAAGCGTCGTGCTATTCGTTATTCTCAGGATAGATATTCGATAAAAGGGATTGAAGCTACTTACGATGTAAAAGATATGTTTGAATGGGTCGCAAATGAACCAGAGCGGTTTAGTACAAACGTGTTATTACGACCAATCATGCAGGAACTCCTTTTTCAACCTATTGCTTATATCGGTGGGAATGCAGAAATCATGTATTGGGGCCAGATGAAAAGCACATTTGCGTTGTTTGAACTTCGTATGCCGATTATTCTAGCACGAAATTCATACACATATATTGCTGAGCAACTGAGAAGTAAGATTGTTCAACACGGTATAACTGAACAAGAAATCCTACTGGATACTTCCATGCATAGAAAGGACGAGTTGTTACAAAGCTATATTAATAAAGACTTTTCATTGGAACTACATATCGAAGCGTTCAAAAATGAATGGTATGATTTAAACAAAAAGTACTTAAACAAGATGCCTGATCAACTATTTTCTAACGCTCAACTTGAACAAATTTATGGTACACATGAGCAGCGAGTTTTACGTCTAATGGATACCATGAAACAACAACTATTACAATTAGCAGAGCAGAAGCATCACCATATGAAAGACGATCTGGATTTAATCTGGAACGTGGTGTTACCGAAAGGTTCTTTACAAGAAAGAGCAATCAATGTTTATACAATGATTAATGCTTACGGTGAACAATGGATTCATCAGTTATTAAATCTGCCACACCCATGTAACGGTGAGCACTATCTGGTCACACTATAAAGAAAACTTAGTTCAGATGGAGTATTACTCCATCTGAACTCTAGTTGCACTTATTTCGAAGCTTGTCGGCACTTAACTCCTGCTTATAGGAGTATTAGTAACGCCGCTGAGTTAAATTTCTATATACGGATAGACAAGTTTTTTGTATAATATACACTGTCTATGAATTGGGGTAGTTTTAACTTAATTAAATCAGGAGGGTATAAGATGAGTATTATTAAAGATATTGCATTAGCGTCAGAAGGGCATTTAAAAATAGATTGGGTTAAACAAAATATGCCTGTGTTAAATCGCATCCGCGAGCAGTTTGAAAAAGAAAAGCCATTCCAAGGGTTGAAGGTAGCAATTTCTCTTCATTTAGAAGCAAAAACTGCATACTTAGCGAAAGTTGTACAAGCTGGCGGTGCTGAAGTAGCGATTACTGGTAGTAACCCGCTTTCTACGCAAGATGATGTTGCGGCAGCGCTAGTGGAAGATGGTTTACATGTATTCTCTATGTACAATCCAGAACCAGAATTATATCATAATATGATGCTTAAAACTTTGGATTTCGGACCGGATTTAATTATTGACGACGGTGGCGACTTAGTTTCAATTCTTCACACAGAGCGTAGAGATTTACTAGCAAACGTTCGTGGTGGGGCGGAAGAAACAACGACAGGAATTGTCCGTTTAAAGGCAATGGAGAACAAGGGTGAATTAGAATTCCCAATGGTTGCAGTAAATGATGCATTTTGCAAATATTTATTCGATAACCGCTATGGAACAGGCCAATCCGTCTGGGATGGTGTTAACCATACAACGAACCTTGTTGTCGCTGGTAAAACTGTTGTAGTTATTGGATATGGTTGGTGCGGTAAAGGTGTTGCGTTACGAGCTAAGGGATTAGGAGCTAAGGTAATTGTAACTGAAATCGATGCGATTAAGGCAACAGAAGCAATCATGGACGGATTCGCAGTGATGAATATGGAAGAAGCAGCGAAACATGGTGACTATTTCGTAACAGTAACTGGCAATATTAATGTAATTCGTGGAGTGCATTACAAAAACATGAAGAATGGTGCAATCATGTGTAATGCTGGTCATTTTGATATTGAAATTAATAAACCCGAATTAGATGCTATGTCTGTTAGTAAACGTCGTGTTCGTAAAGATATTGAAGAATATCAATTAGAAGATGGTAGAAAGCTTTATTTATTAGCAGAAGGAAGACTTGTGAACTTAGCTGCTGGAAATGGTCATCCGGCGGAGATTATGGATATGACATTTGCTCTTCAAGCGATGAGCTTGAAGTATGTTAATGAGAATTATAAGAGTATTGGCAAGCAAGTATTGAATGTTCCGTACATCATCGATGAACAAGTAGCGAAATATAAGCTAGAAGCTCTAGGGATTTCGATTGATTCTTTAACAGATGAGCAAGCGAAGTACCTAGATAGTTGGAAATAGAACGGGAAAATAGAACTATTTTTCAATAATATTAAAAATCTTGCATAATATATGCAGGATTTTTTTATTTTGTAGAGAAAAGTATATAAAAGTGGTTTAAAGTGGTGGAAAGTGGTGAATGAATTCGGGAAAGGGGAGTGGAAGAACGTGTTCATGGGAGAATACCAACATGCAATGGATGGAAAAGGAAGAATTATTATGCCTGCAAAATTGCGTGACGGTCTCGGGGATACGTTTATTATCACTCGCGGATTAGAAAACTGCTTGTTTGTATACCCAAGGAAAGAATGGGAACAACTAGAATTAAAACTAAAAGCCCTACCATTTACGAAAAAGGATGTTCGTGCTTTTACCCGCTTTCTCTTGTCTGGTGCCATTGATGTGGAAGTAGATAAACAGGGTCGTGTTCTCATTCCTAATAATCTTCGCGAATTTGCAGGGATTGACCGAGATTGTGTAATTATCGGCGTTTCCTCAAGGGTGGAAATTTGGAGTAAAGAACGATGGGAAGAGTACTCTACTGCTGCTGATGCATCTTTTGAAGAAATAGCAGAAACAATAGTGGATTTCGAATTATAAAATCTTTTTTGTATGAAAATGGTAGGATGAATGGAGCGGTTCAATGAGTTTCCAACATGTCACGGTACTTGCTAATGAGGCAGTAGAAGCTTTAAATGTCACACCAGGCAAGGTCTATGTGGACGGCACTTTGGGTGGCGCAGGCCATAGCAAAAAAATTGCAAATATGCTACAGACGACTGGAGTATTAATTTGCCTAGATCAAGATGATGTAGCAATAGAGAATGCAAAAACAGCGCTTGCTGACTATCAATCGGTTGTTCGTATTGTAAAAACGAATTTTCGGTACATAGATGAAGTAATCCAACAACAAGGATTTGAAAAGGTAGATGGAATACTATTTGATTTGGGAGTATCATCACCACAATTAGATGAAGGCGAAAGAGGTTTTAGTTACAACCATGACGCACCATTAGATATGCGTATGGATCGCAAACAAACATTAACAGCATATGAAATTGTGAATCAATGGTCTGAAAAAGATATCGCACACATCTTGATTGCTTACGGTGAAGAGAAGTTCTCTAGAAAAATCGCTAAGGATATCATCAAACATAGAAGTAATAAACCGATTGAAACAACAGGGGAGCTAGTAGAAATTATCAAGGAATCGATTCCGGCTCCTGCGCGCAGAACAGGTCCTCATCCAGCGAAACGAAGCTTTCAAGCAATCCGCATAGCCGTCAACGACGAATTAGGTGCACTTCAAGAGGTTTTAGATAAAGGTATACAATTATTAGCTGCTGGAGGAAGAATGGCAGTCATTACGTTTCATTCTCTAGAAGACCGTATCGTAAAAAAGACATTTCAAAAATATGTAGGTGGGTGCATTTGTCCACCAGGATTTCCTCAATGTGCATGTGGCAGAATATCTGCTTTCAAGCTAGTAAATCGTAAAGCAATAGAGCCATCTGACACGGAAGTGGAAGGGAATCCTAGAGCAAGATCCGCAAAGCTTAGAGTCATAGAAAAGTTATGATAATATGGGAGGTTCATTAAGAATATGGCGTATTCGATACAAGATATGAAATACAACCAGAATATGTTTGTTGACACTAGGATTTCTTCTAAGGTAGGATTACAAAGTAAAGTTGGCCTACATACATTTGATAAACTAGTAGTTTTAGTATTCCTTGCTTTATCTATTGCAGCCTCAGGTGTGTTAGTTTCCAAGTACGTGATTGCAACAGAATTAACTTACCAAAAGCAAGAATTACAAAAACAGATTGTTTCTTATCAAGAATTGAATTCCCAATTGGAAATGAAAATTGCAGAATTATCATCCCCAGAACGGGTATATGAAATAGCAATAAATGATATCGGCATGATGACAGCACCTCCAGATAAAGTGAAAATCATTCATCGTGTGCGTGTTGCTGAGGTGGAATCTAACTATGTTGGAATCGCAAATTAATGAAAAAGTAAAAAAAAGAGTGAACAGGCGTGCCATTGCTATCGGACTAGCAATGGCTGTACTTATTTTATCCGTCATTTTTAGAGTGAGCTATATACAGGTGGTACAAGCAGATCAATTGATAGAAGAAGCAGCTGTAATATGGAACAAGAATAGCACCTTATCCCCAAAACGTGGGATGGTTTTAGATAGAAATGGTGGTAGGTTGGCGTATAACGCAAAGGCTTATACAATTATTGCACATCCTAACGATATTATAGATCCTGTGAATACTGCTAGAAAATTATCAACCGTGATTAATATGTCGGAACAGAGAATCTATGAATTAATTACTAGAAAAGGGTATCAAGTAGAATTAGGACCAGGTGGACGTAAAGTATCGGAAGATGTTCTTAACCAAGTCAAAGCGTTAGAGCTCCCGGGTATTTCTTCGATGGAAGAGACAATTCGATTCTATCCAAACTCAGCATTTGCTTCCCATGTGGTAGGGTTTATTAACGCAGAAGAAATAGGGGTTACTGGTGTTGAGCAAGTATTTAATAATGATTTAAAGGGTATTGAAGGAAAGATTTCGTACATAACAGATGGTCGCCGACGAGAAATCCCAGCAGGAGTAAAGAGTTACGAGCCAGCACAAGACGGGAATAACATTGTATTAACGATTGATCAGAATATCCAACATTATGTAGAACGTGCCATTGATCAGGCAATGGATATATATAAGCCTAAAAATATTACGGCAATTGTAGCAGATCCAAACACTGGAGAAATCCTAGCTATTGCAAATCGTCCACATTTTAACTTAAATCATATCACGATGGAAGATAGCAAAAATATTTATCAGAATTTAGCATTAAGCCAGTTTGAACCTGGCTCTACATTTAAATTGATAACGATGGCAGCTGCCCTAGAAGAAAAAGTAGTGAGTTTAGATGACAAATTCGTAGACAATGGTAGTATAACTGTTCCTGGTGGAACAATTCGAACTTGGAACAGAATTGGATTTGGTGAAATTGATTTTTTAACAGCACTAGAACGTTCTAGTAACGTTGGTTTTGTCAAATTAGGGCTAGAGAAATTAGGACAAGAGAAATTATTTCATTATATTGAGAAATTCGGATTTGGTAAACAATCAGGGATTGAATTACCAAATGAAATGAAAGGGAATATCTTTGCCAATCGTCGATTGTATCCGATTGAAGTCGCAACTACTTCTTTTGGACAAGGGATTGCAGTTACACCTCTACAACAAATACAAGCAGTTTCTGCTATTGCAAATGGTGGGAAACTATTAAAACCAACAATTATTAAAGAAATTAGTCGGATGGAAGGTAATCATAAGGTAGTTATAAAGAAACATGAACCAATCGTAGTCAATACAGTAATCTCAGAACAGACAGCACAGACTATGCGCGAGGCTATGGAGTCAGTGGTAAATCATGGATCAGGGACAAAGGCTAGAATTGATGGTTATCGTGTGGCAGGTAAGACTGGAACAGCACAAAAGGTAGGATCCGATGGTGTATATCGCGATGATCGCCATATCGTATCGTTCATTGGATTTGCACCAGCAGATCAACCGAAACTTATCATTTATATAGCTGTTGACGAACCGAACTCCTCTGATAGCTATGGTAGTACGGTGTCTGCACCAATCTTTAAAGAAATAATGCAAGATTCTTTGCATTATTTAGGAATCAAAGCTAAAGAAGAACATCGTCTAGTAATGACTGAAGACCATGTAACAATTGATGCCTATGTTGGGAAATTTGTTACCGAGTCGATTATCGACGCAGAAGAAAAGGGACTAATAGTAAAGCTAATAGGTAACGGAAATTATGTAGTAAAACAAAATCTACGAAAAAACGAAATTGTGCCAAAAGAGACTGAAATTATTTTTGTCACTGGCGGTGAAAAGGGCGAAGTATCACCTATGGCGCTATTAATTCCTAAATTTGATGGTATGTCAAAAAGAGAAGCTATAGAGCTTTTACAAATACTAGATATGAAATATGAATTGATTGGTGAAGGTTATGTAGTAGAGCAAAGTAAACCGGTAGAAAGTGCATACTCAAAAGGTGACGTCATCCGAATTAATTTACAGCCGAAATCTGTCAACGTTCTAAACCCGTCCTCCAATGAATAATTTTTCTTAAGAGCGAGAGTTTTGTCTTAAGAGGGGGACTGCTTATCATGAGAGTTACACATATGATCATTAGAAAACGGACGTATATAGTTTTACTAATGGTCATATTTATTTTTGTTGGATTAATTTTCCGTTTGGGGTATTTACAGTTGTATAAGACTCATTGGCTAACAGATAAAGCCGAAGATCTATGGAGAAGGGATATTCCTGTGGAAGGGAAACGAGGGAAAATCCTTGATCAATCAGAGAAAGAACTCGTGTACAATATTAGTGCTCCTACTGTAATTGCAATACCAGCACAAATAAAAGATAAAGAAATGACTGCAGAAAAATTGGCGCCTATCCTTAATATGTCACAAGAAAAGATATTTCAGTTGATTAGTAAAAGAACATTGATGGTATACCTAGCCCCAGGTGGAAGAAAAATTAGTGAGGATGTCGCAAATCAAATTTTACGGTTAAGATTACCGGGGATTGCTCTAACAGAAGAGAATAGGCGCTACTATCCCTACGGCAGTTTAGCTGCGCATGTACTGGGTTTTACTGGAATTGACAATCAAGGACTGACCGGCATTGAATTAGTGTATGACGATAAGTTGAAAGGCCAAAGGGGAAGTATTTCATTTTTCTCAGATGCAAAGGGTCGAGAAATACCGAATGAAAGAGATTTCTATAAGGAACCAATCCATGGGCTTGACCTCGTATTAACACTTGATTTGAATATTCAGAAGTTTGTAGAAAGAGAGTTAGATAAGGCAATAGAGAAATATAATCCCGAAGGCATTGTTGCCTTAGTAATGAATCCGAATACTGGGGCAGTACTCGGGATGGCAAACCGCCCTACGTATTTTCCTAGTGATTACAAAAATTATCCGCAAGAAGTATATAATCGTAATCTAGCAATCTGGAAAACTTTTGAGCCCGGATCAACCTTTAAGATTGTGACTATCGCTGCCGCACTTGAGGAAGGTAAGGTGAATTTAAAGGAGAGTTTTTTTGATCCTGGATTTATTCTTGTGGCAAATCATAGAATCCGTTGTTGGAAAGCAGGCGGGCATGGGCAACAAAGTTTTTTACAAGTAGTTGAGAACTCTTGCAACCCTGGTTTCGTAACATTGGGACAGAGATTAGGAGAAGAGTTACTATTCTCCTATATTCGGAAATTAGGTTTTGGCCAAAAAACAAATATAGATTTACCAGGAGAAGCTTCTGGTCTATTATTTAAACCTTCGCAAGTAGGGCCACTAGAATTAGCAACTACTGCTTTTGGGCAGGGGGTATCGGTTACTCCGATTCAACAAGTTGCAGCAGTATCTGCTATCATAAATGGTGGGCAAAAGGTACAACCACATATCGTCAAAGGTTGGAAAGATCCTGTCACGAACATGTATGTCATTAAAAATGAGTTGGAAAAAGGTGAACGGGTCATTAGTGCGGAAACATCAGAACTAGTGCGACTGACATTAGAAAGCGTAGTAGCGAACGGAACTGGTAAAAATGCTTACATTGATGGTTATCGTGTGGGAGGAAAAACAGGAACTGCACAGAAAGTAGGCCCAGATGGAAGGTATTTAAAGAATAATCACATAGTATCTTTTATTGGATTCGCCCCTGCTGATAAGCCAGAAGTGGTAGTCTATGTAGCTGTCGATAATCCGCAAGGGATACAATTCGGAGGTCTAGTTACTGCGCCAATCGTAAAAGGCATTATGGAAGATACTTTGCAGTATTTAAAAGTAGAAAAAAGAAAAGATCAACTGGAGTTAGAATATCGTTATGATGACACAAGATATTATGATGTTCCAAACTTAATTGGCCAAGATATAAAGGATGTAAGAAAGAATTTGCAGCATTTTCAATTAGAGATTATCGGTGAGGGAAACAAAGTAATCAACCAATTACCTAAGGGTGATCAAAGGTTACCAGGGGATACAATGATTCGTGTGTATTTAGGAAATTAGATTCCGATAGACACCAATCGAATAGAAGTTTAAAATAGAGGTTAGTAAATTTGGGAGGTAGAAACATGAAGATATCTGATTTGTTTCAACCAGTATTACATAAGAAGTTTTTTAATACAGATAATATCGATCATGTTACGATTACGCAAATTACTTCAGACTCTAGGAAAGTCGAATCTGGTAGTTTATTTGCCTGTGTACCAGGTCATACTGTAGATGGGCATGATTTTGCTGCACAAGCAGTCCAAAAAGGCGCCATAGCAATTCTTTGTGAGCGACAGCTAGATATTCCAGTTTTACAAATTGTAGTACCTAACACATCGCAAATCTTGCCACTTATCGCGGATAGGTTTTATGGTCAACCAACAAGGAAGTTAAAACTGATAGGAATTACAGGCACGAATGGAAAGACAACGACAACCTATCTGATAGAAAAAATAATGAAAGATTATAGTCTTAAAACTGGTGTGATTGGAACCATAGAGATGCGTATTGGTGACGAGCGTTATTCAGTAGAAAATACGACTCCAGAACCTATTACTTTACAGGAAAGTTTTCATAGAATGGTAGTAGCAGGGGTTGATACAGCAATTATTGAAGTATCTTCGCATGCTTTAGAATTAGGGCGGGTGGCAGGATGCGATTTTGATATCGCTGGATTCACGAATCTCACGCAAGACCATCTGGACTTTCATAAAGATATGGATGAATATAAGCGCGCAAAAGCGAAATTATTCAGCAGATTAGGCAACACATATTCATTTGATAAAGGTCAGAAATATGCTGTCTTAAACGCGGATGATGATTGTTATGAAGAATTCAAGTTGGCAACAGTAGCACAAGTATTATCTTACGGAATTGAAAAGCCTGCCGATGTGAGTGCTACTAATTTAAATATTCAACCCGAAGGTGTATCGTTTGTTCTTCACACAGTAGAAGCATCAATGGAAGTACAAATGAAGATGACAGGAAAATTTAGCGTATATAATGCACTGACAGCAATCTCTGTGTGTTTATTAGAAGGGATTCCTTTATCGAATATAATTACTAGCATAGAGAGTGTTACGAGCGTAGACGGTAGATTTGAAAAAGTGGATGTTGGGCAGGATTTTACAGTTCTTGTTGATTACGCCCATACATCTGATAGTTTGGAAAACGTTTTGAAAACCATCCAAGAGTTTGCACAAAAACGTGTGATTACTGTTTTTGGATGTGGTGGAGATCGCGACCGCTCCAAGCGTCCACTAATGGGTGCAGTAGCACGTGAGTATTCTGACTTTACGATTGTCACTTCGGATAATCCAAGGACGGAAAACCCTACATTGATCTTAGATGATGTGATGGTAGCGTTTGCTGATGCTGCCAGAGATTCATATATCCGTATAGAAGACAGAACAGAAGCGATTGAATATGCGGTCAACATGGCAGAATCAGGTGATATAATATTAATTGCTGGTAAGGGCCATGAAACCTATCAGATTATTGGTAAAATTAAATCAGACTATGATGACCGGTTGGTCGCTAAACAAGCCATCCTGGTGAAAAGAAATTCAAATGGGTAGGAGGAAGCGAGACACATGCTGCTAACCCTACAAGGGCTCATTAATTTATTGAACATCGACCAAGAGCAAATACAAACGGTCAATCAACAATCGTTCATGATGAATGACGACAAATTATTAGAATTAACGATTAATGGTGTTAGTACAGATACTCGAACGGCAGAAAAGAATCAGTTGTTCGTTCCATTGATTGGAGAAAAATTTAACGGTCATGATTACCGTCAAGTTGCATATAATCGTGGTTGTATTGTAACATTTTGGGATCAAAGCATTGTTGTTCCGCAAATTTCAGGTATATATATATTAGTAAACGATACCTTACAAGCTCTACAGAATTTTGCACACCAATATAGAAAATCACTAGATATTCAAGTCATTGGAATTACTGGAAGCAACGGAAAGACAACAACCAAGGACTTAGTAGCAAGTGTTCTAAGACAAAAATATCAGGTATTTCAAACAAAAGGTAATCTAAATAATCATATAGGTGTACCACTAACGTTGTTGTCCCTTACAAGTCAAGATGAAATAGCAGTGGTTGAAATGGGTATGAGTGGTTTCGGCGAGATAGCTTTACTGTCCAAAATTGCATCGCCAGACATTGGGATTGTAACGAACATTGGAGAAAGTCATATTGAGAATCTCGGAAGTAGAAAAAATATCGGTAAAGCTAAATTTGAGCTACTAGAAAATATGCAAGCTGGGATTGCTCTCGTCAATGGTGATGATGCAATTATTGAAGAATTAATCGCTGAGTTCCCTGCTGAACATCCGATTCAATTTATACGTTATGCAGTGAATAATGAGAATGCTCAATACTGCGCAAAGATTGTAAATTCTCAAAGCCATCTTATTGGTGCTGAAACTATATTTGATGTAATTCAGAATAATAATGAAAAATTTGCTACCATTACGACTCGAGAGCCAGGACAACATAATATATATAATTCTTTAGTGGCATTTGTAACTGGGTTGTTGATGGGTGTCTCAATTGACAAGATTCAAAAAGGCCTGATGGAAGCAAATCGTACGCCGATGCGTATGGATATTTCTCGTTATCAGAATTCCTATATTATCAATGATGCATATAATTCAAGCCCAACTTCAACAAAAGCAGCTTTAACTTATATTGCTCAATTATCTGAACCGTTGAAAAAAGTAGTATTGTTAGGTGATATGCTGGAGCTTGGAGAGTATGCAAAGCAATTCCATAAAGATATTGGGGAATACACAAACTCATTACCTATCGATGTTGTATTGTGTTATGGGAATGATGCAAAGTACTTTAGTTCAGTTATTAATGGTGCAGAATATTATCCAAACGGGACAGAAGATTCACTAATTGAAAGAGTTAAAACTGAATTATCGAATGGATGCATACTTTTATTAAAAGGATCTAGAGGAATGAAATTGGAGAGGTTTATAGCATTTACGAAAGAAGTATTATCGGAGAATGGGGAGGGCTGATTTTGGATTATCATATTGTAGTGGTCGCAGTCTTGGTTTCAACAATAATTACAGCTATATTAGGCCCTATTGTAATCCCTATCTTAAAACGTTTAAAATTTGGTCAGAGTATAAGAGAGGAAGGACCTCAAAAGCACTTACTAAAAGCAGGCACACCGACGATGGGAGGAGTAATGATTGTTATTGCTCTATCCCTTACGTCTTTGCAATTTGCAAATAAATCAATTACTCTTTTCTTATTAGCGTTAGTTACTATTGGATACGGACTTATAGGATTTATCGATGATTATATTAAAGTTGTTATGAAGAGAAATCTTGGTTTAACAGCAAAACAAAAGTTAGTAGCTCAAATCATACTAGCTACTATTTTTTATTGGTTTTTAATTCAGATGAATCATGACACGGCAATTTATATTCCTGGAACTTCATTTGGCTTTGAGTTAGGCTGGATGTATTTTCCGTTTGTTATTTTTATCATGATTGGCACGACGAATGCTGTGAATATTACGGATGGTTTAGACGGATTATTATCTGGTATAGGTAGTATTGTATTTACTACCTTTGCATTGATGGCAATCTATTTAAGTCAATTTGAAGTGGCAATATTCTCCGCTTCTGTTGTTGGTGCTTGCTTAGGATTTTTATTATTTAATGCACATCCTGCAAAAGTTTTTATGGGGGATACTGGCTCACTAGCGCTCGGCGGTGCCCTAGCAGGAATTGCAATCTTAACAAAAACAGAAATCTTATTAGGCATTATAGGCTTAATATTTGTAATTGAAGCAATGTCTGTTATATTGCAAGTTATATTTTTCAAATGGAAGAGAATTCGTCTATTTCGTATGAGTCCGATCCATCATCATTATGAGTTAGGTGGCTGGTCTGAGTGGAGAGTGGTTATTACTTTTTGGGGCTTCACGTTAGTAACTGCGTTACTAGGGCTAATGATACAAACTAAGTTGTAAGAGGTGTAGTGCTATGAATACATATAAAGGGAAACAAGTGGTTGTATTAGGACTCGGGAAAAGTGGTATGGCTGCGGCAAAACTACTACATAGAGTTGGTGCAAAAGTAGTGGTGAATGACAGCAAACCTTTCGAACAAGTAGAAAAAGAAGTACAAGAATTAAAAGATCTTGGAATTGAGATAATAGTCGGTCATCATCCGGATGCATTATTTCAATCGAACATAGATATGATTGTAAAAAACCCAGGTATACCGTATCATATTGAGCCTATTCAAAAGGCGATTCGGCATCATGTACCGATTATTACGGAAATTGAATTGGCATATCAAATGGTATCAGGAGAGTTTATTGGAATTACAGGCAGTAACGGTAAAACCACTACTACATCATTAACGGGAGAAATCCTGAAAAATGCAGAATTACATCCATTAGTGGGCGGGAACATTGGTATTCCGTTATCAGATATGGTTCTTAAGGCGGAGAGTCCTGTAATCACGGCTCCTATTGTACTTGAGCTGAGTAGTTTTCAACTACAAGGAATTGAACATTTCCATCCGCAGATTGCTGCAATTATCAACATTTATGAAACACACTTAGATTATCACAAGACTATGGAAGAATACATAAAGGCAAAAAGTAATATTTTACGAAACCAAACAAAAAATGATTTTGCCATTCTTAACGCGGATCAAGCAATTTTTACTGAAATTGCAAAACACACAAAAGCGGAAGTATTGTGGTGTAGCCGTAAGCAGTCAAAGCAATACGGGATTACAATTGACAATCATGAACTTGTGTATCGTTCAGACGAGCGCAAGGTTCCTATTTGTGATATACAAGAAATCAATATTCCTGGACAGCATAATGTGGAAAATGCGTTATTTGCCAGTGCGATTGCTATCGTAAAGGGTGTATCACCAGCGATTATACGTAATACCTTAATGACATTTAGAGGTGTAGAGCATCGATTAGAATTTGTAGGGAATTTTGAAGGAGTCAAGTTCTATAATGACTCCAAAGCTACCAATCAACAAGCGACGACTCGTGCTCTAGAAGCGTTCGAGCAAAAGGTGATACTGATTGCCGGCGGTTTGGATCGTGGGAACGACTTCGATGAAATTGAATCAACTTTTAGGAACTGTGTGCAATCATTAATTGTATTTGGACAAACAGCGCAAAAGTTATCCAAAACTGCTACTCAAGCAGGTATCAATCACGTATTTCATGTCAATGATTTAAAGGAGGCTGTTGAACAGGCAAAAGCCATAGCAAATCCGAATGACATCGTACTTTTGTCGCCAGCTTGTGCAAGCTGGGATATGTTCACTTCCTTTGAAGTTCGGGGGGCTATGTTTAAAAAATATATTTACGAAAATTAAAAATTAGCATATTTTCAGCTATCTCCGAATGAAATATAGACAAGGATATTATTACTGGGAGGCATTATCTATGGGAAATGAAAAACCCACTCCTGATTATCTTATTGTCATGGTAACCGTGGCATTATTAGGTATAGGAGTAATTGTTGTCTATAGTTCTAGCGCTGTCTTGTCTTTGGCGAATTCTGGAGATAGTTTTTATTTTGCGAAGCGACAATTGTTATGGGCAATTATTGGAGTCATAGCGATGTTAGGTATCATGAAATATGATTATTGGAAGTGGCAAAGCCTAGCTCCAAAAATTCTAATAGGATGCTATTTCTTCCTTCTGATTGTGTTAATACCGGGCATTGGATCTGTGCGCAATGGTGCAAGAAGTTGGATTGATCTTGGATTTATGTCTTTACAGCCTGCGGAATTTGCTAAATTAGGAACAATTATATTTTTGTCCTATTGGCTATCTAGAAATCAAGATAAGATTACTGACTTTAAACGTGGGTTTCTTCCACCACTTGGTATCTGTGTAATGACGTTTGGAATTATTATGCTTCAGCCAGATTTAGGAACAGGGAGTGTATTGTTTCTAACTGGAATGATTATAATCTTTACAGCTGGAGCTAAATTAAAGCACTTATTTGGTATCGCATCTTTAGCCGTTCCTGCATTTGTTGCGTTAGTGTTTATTGCTCCTTATCGAATTAAGCGTTTAACGTCGTTTTTGGATCCTTGGGGCGATCCATTGAATACTGGCTATCACATTATACAATCCCTATATGCTATTGGACCTGGGGGGCTAATGGGGTTAGGATTAGGACGTTCTAGGCAGAAATTCTTTTATTTGCCAGAACCTCAAACGGACTTTATTTTTTCTATATTAGCAGAAGAATTGGGTTTTATTGGTGGGTCATTAGTGATATGCTTATTCATATTATTGATATGGCGTGGAATGAGAGTAGCAATCACTGCACCAGACTTATTTGGGACCTTTTTAGCGACAGGTATTACTGGAATGGTGGCAGTTCAAGTCATTATCAATATCGGTGTTGTTACAGGATCATTTCCCGTTACAGGGATTACTTTGCCTTTTATTAGCTATGGAGGCTCTTCATTAGTGCTAATGCTATGTAGTATTGGGGTGCTGCTGAATATATCGAAATATTCTAGGTAGGTGAAGCGAATGCGCGTGTTATTAACTGGTGGGGGAACAGGTGGTCATATCTACCCTGCATTATCTTTAGCAAATCATATTAAAAAACAAGTTCCTCAAACAGAGTTTTTATATGTAGGTACTTCTAAAGGATTAGAGGCAGATATCGTTCCAAAAGCAGGGATGCCAATGATGCATGTAGAGGTATCGGGTTTTAAACGCTCTTTATCACTTACTAATTTTAAGACTGTGTATCAATTCTTAGCTGCATGTAGGAAAGCAAAACAAATCATTCAGACATTTAAACCTGACGTAGTAGTTGGAACTGGTGGTTATGTGTCTGGCCCTATCGTCTATACAGCTAGTCGCATGGGTTTACCAACGATGATTCACGAACAAAACGCAATACCAGGGTTAACAAATAAATTTCTATCACGTTTTATAGATGTAGTTGCAGTAAGCTTCCCAGAAAGTTTAGAGCAATTTCCAAAAGCTAAGAAGGTAGTACTTACAGGGAATCCAAGAGCAACGGAAGTGATTCATGCAGATCCCCAAAAAGGCGTAGAGTCATTAGGGCTAAGTAGTATACTGCCGCTTGTCATTGTAGTAGGTGGAAGTCGTGGGGCGAGGGCAATCAATGAAGCTGTTGAGGGTTGGCTTACCACAGATATAGATTTGCCTTTTCAAGTGCTATTTGTTACGGGTAGTGTGCATTTCGACAAAATAAATAAAACGCAAAAAGCTGTAGATATCTCAAAGAATGTAATAAGACTTCCTTTCGTCTATAATATGCCAGAAGTGTTAGCCAGTGCAGATTTAGTAATTGCGCGGGCAGGGGCAACATTCCTAGCAGAAATCACATCTTTAGGTGTTCCTTCTATCTTAATCCCATCACCACATGTTACGAATAACCATCAGTATCACAATGCGAAAGCTTTAGAAAATGCTGGCGCAGCTATTGTCATTGAAGAGAAAGGGTTAACGGCCCAGCGTTTAAAGCAAAAAGTGTATGAACTGGTTGGCAATGATCAGAGAATCGCCCAATTAAAAGTATCAGCAAAGAAACTCGGATTGCCAGAAGCTGCAGACCGTATGACATATGAAATACTAAAACTTGTTCGAAAAGCATAGAGTTTACTCTATGTTTATTTTTTTATACACCTTTTATTAGCCTAGACATAATATATGATATACACGAGGGAATCAGGGTGCGATTTCTGAGGGATACAGTTAAATTCTACTCGTAAATATAGAAAAGTTTTAGTAGGGGTCATGGGAGTGCGGTAATGTGGAGGTGAGTTTTTTGGAAAGATTGGTCATCCGTGGTGGGAACTCGCTACAAGGTAGTTTGCGCGTACATGGTTCTAAAAATGCGGCGCTACCGATACTAGCAGCTTCAGTTTTAGTTGATGAACCTTGTACAATATCAGGAGTACCAAATCTACTGGATATACAAGCGATGATCAATATCTTGAAATCACTGGGTATGGAAGTGGTTCAAGAAAATGATAGAGTCAATATTTTGAATGCAAAAGTCAGTACTACAAATGTACCTGACGAATTGATGAGAAAAATGCGTTCCTCAATTTTTCTTATGGGTCCACTTTTGGCAAAGTACGGCAGTGTTACTGTATCGCGGCCTGGTGGATGTGCCATAGGGAGTCGCCGAATTGACTTACATTTGAATGGATTGAAAGCTTTAGGTGCGAGTATCATCGAAGTGAATGGATTTATTCATTGTGAAGCGAAAAGGCTCCGAGGTGCTGATATATATTTAGATTTCCCAAGCGTTGGAGCCACAGAGAATATTATGATGGCAGCATCAATGGCAGAGGGTGTTACAGAAATTATCAACCCTGCTAGAGAACCAGAAATAATTGACTTGGCGAACTTTATAAACTCCATCGGCGGAAGAATCGAAGGAGCCGGAACAGACCGCATAACAATTTATGGTAAGAGCAAGTTGAATAGCAATCAAGGACATATTCATTATGAAGTAATCTCTGATCGGATTGTTGCAGGTACTATTATGGTGGGTGCTGCGATGACAAACGGGGATGTTATAATTGAAAACGCTAACCCTGTATATCTAAGTTCAGTAATTAGCAAATTAAAGCAAGTAGGTGCAGAGGTTATTATTAAGGACCACTCTATTCGTGTGATTGGGCCTAAGGAACTAGATAAAATAGATAGAATTGTCACGGCACCATATCCAGGTTTCCCAACGGATATGCAGCCACAGTTGATGTCGATGCTAACGATTGCCAAGGGAACGAGCATTATTAAAGAGTCAGTCTTTGAAGAGCGTTTTAAGCATGTGGAACAATTATTACGAATGGGCGCTAAGATTAATGTTGATTTAAATCTAGCATTTATTCGTGGGGTTGAACGATTACAAGGCTCAACGGTTAAAGCGACTGATTTACGTGCTGGAGCATCTCTAGTATTAGCAGGTTTAGTTGCTGAAGGAGAGACGGAAATAGAGTCAGTGTATCATATAGATAGAGGATATGAGAACATTGAAGGAATGTTTAGGAAATTAGGAGCAGATATAACCAGGAAATAATACCCAAACAGCGACATAGCCTAAATGTCGCTGTTTTTTTTATTCTAAATCTAGTATAATGTAACACAGTAATGAAACTATCATATAAGGAGACCAAGATGTCTTATAGACCTTATGAGGAATATGATGGGAACCCGCCTAGAGAACTATTAATAAACAGTAAGCCTAAGAAAAAATGGCTGTTATCTTTAATTTTACTAACATTTTTTCTTATTCTGGCAATCGTAGTTTTCCTGTATTCTCCGTTCTCAAAAATTAACAAGATCAATATATCAGAAACTGAACTAGTTTCAGAGGAGTTGATTTTGCAAGCAACGCGCGTAATTCCAGGAGATAGCTTTCTAAAAGTAAACACGGGAAAAATTGAGGAAACGATTGTAAAGCTAAGACCCGTGAAAGATGTAGAAGCTACATTTATATTTCCTGGAGTACTAGAAATCAAAGTTGTAGAGAAAGAAGTCGTCGGGTATATCTATCAAGAGAATCATACACTACTGCCATTATTAGAAGATGGTACGATTTTAACCGCACAGCAAAGTTTTGTAAGGTCGAGACCGTTGATTGGGAACACCAATGAGTCGAATATTTACAAAATTGCAAATCAGTTGAAAGATATTCCTATCCCTGTTATGATTTCTCTATCAGAAATATCCGTTAAAGATTCTAGTGAAGTAATCGTTTACACGAAAGATGGTTATGAGTTACATATTCCGCTTAATCAACTAAAGGACAAGCTTTTATTATACAAGGATATTATGGAAGACTTAGAACATATTGAGAATGACGAAGGAGTTATTTATATGTCAGATGCAATATGGTATATTTCGTATGAGGACTTTAAAAAGGATGTAGAAGAGAAAAATAAAGAAAATAGTAATTAATTTTGATAGTTTTTAATAAAAAAAAGGAAAATCGACAAATTGTAGCGAAATAAACAAGTAGTTATTGTTAGGAGGTGTCTTTGTTTGACTATACAGAACCCCGTTGTGAGTTTAGATATTGGAACATCAGCAATTCGTGTTGTTATAGGAGAAGCGAAAAATGGCACAATTCATATCGTCGGGGTGGGTTCTGCGCCATCTCGAGGAATTAAAAATGGTGCTATTGTTGATATAGAGCAGACCGTTTTATCTATTGAAGAAGCTGTCAATAAGGCAGAACAAATGGTAGGCATACAAATCGAATCTGTATTTGTAGGAATTAACGGAAACCATATTCAACTTACTGCTTCTCATGGAGTGGTAGCTGTAGGAAACCCTGATAAGGAAATCACAGAAGAAGATGTAGAACGAGTCATTAATGCTGCTAAAGTGATTAGTATACCACCGGAGCGTGCAATCATTGATGTGATTCCTCAGCAGTATGTTGTTGATGGTTTAGATGGAATACAAGATCCACGTGGAATGTTAGGTGTTCGTTTAGAAGTAAATGCAACAATTGTTACCGGCTCTAAAACAATATTACATAATATTCGACGTTGTGTGGAAAAGGCTGGTTTACAAGTTGCGCATTTCGTACTTGCATCTATGGCTGCCGGTACGATTGCTTTGAAGAAAGATGAAAGAGAACTCGGTGCTATTTTAATAGATTTAGGTGCAGGTGGTGCGAATATTGCTATCTTTGAAAAAGGAGCTTTAGTGCGTACTGCTGTGATTCCAGTGGGTGGGAATTACTTAACTCATGATATTGCTTATGGGTTAAAAACAGAGATGGAAAATGCAGAGTTAATTAAAGTGAAGCATGGCTGCGCATTGGTGAGTCTAGCAGATGAGGAAGAAGTTTTCAAAGTTAATCGTTTAGGCACGAAAAAGGAATATGACTTGAATCAAGAAGAACTGGCTATGATTATTGAGCCAAGATTGCAAGAAATTATGCAGCTTATTCTTAAGGAAATTAATAAGCTTGGCTATAGTAATGATATTACTGCAGGATTCTTCTTCACTGGTGGAGTCGCAAACATGAAGGGAATCGCTGAGTTAGCAGAGATTGAACTTGATGCGCCAGTCCAGATTTCAATGCCAAACTATCTTGGGGTAAAAGATTCTACCTTTACTACTGGAGTAGGAATTATTAAGTATGCTACGGAACAAGGACTTATTCGTAATCATAAATATAAGCCAAGCAGTAAGCTTCCAAGTGGAGTGCAAGCGGATAATCTAGTTCAAAAGATCAAGGATTGGTTTAAGGATTTCTTATAAAGGTAAATAAGGGGGCGCACTTATGTTGGAGTTTGATGTAGATACTCATCAATTAGCTCAGATTAAAGTAATTGGTGTTGGTGGAGGAGGAAGTAATGCTGTTAATCGTATGATTGAAGCAGGGATTCAAGGAGTTGAATTCTTAGCAGTCAATACCGATGGACAAGCTCTTCAATCTTCACTAGCTAATAATAAAATGCAAATTGGAGAAAAACTAACTAGAGGTCTTGGAGCAGGTGCTAACCCTGAAGTTGGTAAGAAGGCCGCAGAAGAGAGTAAGGAAGAGATTAAGCATCTATTAAAAGGTGCGGATATGGTATTCGTTACTGCTGGTATGGGCGGAGGAACTGGAACTGGTGCAGCACCAGTGATTGCGGAAATTGCCAAGGAAATTGGAGCGTTAACAGTGGGTGTTGTGACAAAGCCATTTTCTTTCGAAGGTAAACGCAGAACAACCCATGCGAATATTGGAATTGCTAATTTAAAAGAAAAAGTAGATACATTAATTGTAATTCCTAATGATCGTTTATTAGAGATAGTGGATCGTAACACGCCAATGCTTGAAGCATTCCGTGAAGCTGACAATGTTCTAAGACAAGGGGTTCAAGGAATTTCCGATTTAATTGCAATTCCAGGTCTGATAAACTTAGACTTTGCCGATGTAAAGACTATTATGGCAGAACGTGGTTCAGCACTTATGGGCGTAGGAGTTGCTACTGGAGAGAATCGTGCTGCGGAAGCTGCGAAAAAGGCAATCTGTAGTCCGTTGTTAGAAACCTCTATCCAAGGAGCTAAAGGAGTACTTCTAAACATCACTGGTGGTACGAATTTGAGCTTATTTGAAGTCAACGAAGCTGCTGACATTGTACAATCTGCTTCAGACCCAGAAGTAAATCTTATATTCGGTGCTGTAATTAATGAGAATTTAACGGATGAAATTATCGTCACAGCTATTGCTACTGGATTTGAACAGATGGATGAAGATTATCCACGCAGAAAAGCTCAAGCTGGAACGAGTGCTGCTACTGGATCGAAGTTACAAGGTATTACGCCTTTTAGCACAGACTCTAGTAATTCTGACATCGATATTCCTGCATTTATGAGAAAAAGGCAAAATATCTAACATATTTCGACATAGCCTGTCATAAGATTTCTATAGCTAGTAAAAGAGTCTCTTTCATAGAGACTCTTTTTTTAATAGCTTCTACTTTTTATGTGGCTCGGCGAAGCTTGCCTAATAGCGAAATATTATCTTTGTATATTCAAGTGAACTAGCAGAAGTAGTCGAAAAATATAACGATTTCTTAAACAATTTATGACAGACTTTTACTTACAGGATTGATTATAATTTGAGAAAAGTCTGTGAGGTTCTATGGAATCAGTATATCTAGATATTCTGTTCTTAGTTAATTTCATTATTGATCTTAGTTTGTTGTGCATGACCGCCTATTATCGTAACATCAAGAACCAATGGTTAAGGATGGTTTCTGCTGCGGTTATAGGAGCTTGCTATGGTTCAGCGTGGGTTTTGTATCAATCACCATACTTATTTAGTTTTGCTGCTAAGATTATATTTTCTTTCTTACTGATACGAATCGCATTCTCTTGGAGAAATTGGCAAACATTTTTACAGCTAATTGTTTCTTTTTATCTCATAAACTTCATTGCAGCTGGTGCAATCTTTGCTGTTCAATATATGCTTCTTTCACAGCAGAAGATTTTAAGCCAGTGGATTCGCATTGGAAATCAAAACGTATGGGTTTTGGAAACGACCGTGTCAGCAATTGTATTTGGACTACCACTTGCATATTTAGGCTTTCGAAGCTTTTGGAAGAATGTTAAAAAGCAATTGAAGAGCAAGTCATGGATTTACACATGTACTATTTATTATAAGGGAAAAGTTAATACCTTTAACGGTTTATTGGATACTGGTAATCAATTAGCAGATCCAATAAGTTCAAGACCGGTATCCATTGTTGAGTACCAAAAGGTAGAAAACATGATTCCATCATTTGTCAATACATTGTATGCTGATGGAAGTTTAAATATTGCTGATTTACCTCGTATATTTCAAAAAATCTCAAGTTTTGATAATTTTACACTTATTCCTTATCGAGGAATGGGTAGTGAAAATAAATACTTATTAGCCTTCAAACCAGATTGCTTTCAAGTGACAACGAAGGAGGGTGTAGTGGATTTTCAGGAAGGTTATATAGGAATTACTACGCAGGTTTTATCTGTTATAGGTGATTATTCTGCAATTATTCATCCTGATTTTTTAGAAGGAGAGATACGAAAAAGGGAGGAAACAACATATGAAAATGCTAATCTCGAAAATCAAGTACTTCGTCAGACTTAAATACTACCAGCTTCTTAATTTACTGGGATGGAAACAAGATGAAATTTATTACATAGGTGGTAGTGAAACTTTGCCGCCTCCACTTTCAAGGGATGAAGAGTCCTATTTATTAAAGAAATTATCTACTGGTGATAAATCGGTTAAGGCAATGCTCATCGAGAGAAATTTAAGACTAGTAGTTTATATAGCTAGAAAATTTGAGAATACTGGAATTAACATTGAGGATTTAGTATCAATTGGTGCAATAGGTCTGATTAAAGCAGTCAATACTTTTGATCCAGATAAAAAAATTAAGCTAGCAACTTATGCATCTCGTTGCATAGAAAATGAAATACTTATGTACTTGCGTAAAAATAATAAAATTCGTACAGAAGTATCTTTCGATGAACCTTTGAATGTTGATTGGGATGGTAATGAATTGTTATTATCTGATGTTTTAGGAACTGAAAATGATACGGTATTTAAGAATATAGAAGATCGTGTTGATAAGAAATTACTATATAATGCGTTAGACAAACTTTCAGATAGGGAACGCGTCATAATGGAGATGCGCTTTGGGTTATCGGGGCATGAGGAGAAAACACAAAAAGATGTGGCGGACCTTCTGGAAATTTCACAATCATACATTTCTAGGCTAGAAAAACGGATAATTGGGCGTTTAAAGAAAGAATTTAACAAAATGATTTAATTATCTTTCATTTAGTCTCTATTGCTTTAAATTACTTATTATTTCTTTCGAAAAATACGCAAATAATGCTTAAATGCTTAATCTGACGGGATTAGTTGTACTCTCTTCACAAAGGTTTCAAACTGCATATTTTCTTTCCTTGGGGACATAATTAAATTAATTCCTTTTATTAGGAAACCAAGGGAGGGAGTTTCTTGAAACGCAACAAAGTAGAAATCTGTGGAGTAGATACTTCAAAACTTCCTGTATTGAAAAATGATGAAATGAAGCGATTGTTTATACGCTTGCAAAGCGGAGAAACGTCTGCGAGGGAAACGTTGATAAGTGGTAACCTTAGACTTGTATTGTCGGTAATACAAAGGTTCAATAACCGTGGTGAATTTGTTGATGATTTGTTTCAAGTAGGGTGTATAGGCTTGATTAAAGCTATCGATAATTTTGATTTAAGCCAGAATGTGAAGTTTTCAACCTATGCTGTTCCAATGATTATTGGAGAAATTCGTCGATATTTGCGGGATAACAATCCGATACGAGTCAGTCGATCTTTAAGGGATATTGCATATCAAGCATTACAGGTGAGAGATAGTTTAACGTATAAGAATTCCCGAGAGCCTTCTGTGTATGAAATATCTGAAGTACTCAATATCCCTAAAGAAGATGTTGTATTTGCTTTAGATGCAATACAAGATCCAGTATCAATATTCGAACCAATCTATCACGATGGTGGAGATCCAATCTTTGTTCTTGATCAAATCAAGGATGATCGAGAGCAAGATAATTTTTGGACGGAAGAAATCGCTCTTAATGAAGCATTACATCGATTAGAAGGTCGTGAAAAGAAAATTCTATCGATGAGATTCTATGAAGGAAAAACACAAATGGAAGTAGCTGAAGAAATAGGTATCTCTCAAGCTCAAGTCTCAAGACTAGAAAAGGCTGCCATTAAGCAAGTGCAAAAGCACGTAAAAGTGTAAAAGCATAAAAATCGGTATTCCCATATATAATGTAATATTGGATATGGGGAGCTGATACAATGGTTAAGTTATCAGATTTTCAATCAAAAGATGTCATTAACATTGTTGACGGTAGAAGAATAGGAATTATCAGTGATTTTGAACTCGACCTTCATGAAGGTTATATAAAAGCAATCATAGTTCCTGCTGGTAATCGAATGTTTGGATTCTTTAATGACCGTCAAGATATCGTGATTCCTTGGAAAAGGATAAGAAAAATTGGGACAGATGTAATATTGGTAGAAATTAGCGATCTTTCGTCTACTCTTGATGAAAAAACAACTATAAAAATTGACCAAGATAAGTCGAGGCCCTATTACCGGAAATAGACAATTGAAATGACGAATGCATGCTTGTTAAAGCGTGCATTTTTTCGTTTTTTCAAGATATAGAGAAAGTGTTATTTACTCTAGAGGATAAAACAGGTAGAATTTAAAATACGAATAAAAGGAGCTAGAAAAATGGATTTTTCTTTAACGAAAAAAGAAGGTATTGATATTTTAGAGCTTTCCGATGCGATTGACACAGGTACTATAAATCTGATATTTACTTGTAAATCTGGTGGTATTAGTGTATCGCCATTTAATTCATTGAATATGGGGAATCATGTAGGTGATAAAGAAGTACATGTAATGGAAAATCGTAGAAAAATATTAGAAATGTACGGCTATCATATTGAGGATGCTATATCATCGCAACAAATCCACGGTGATTATATAACAGTTGTGAACGTGAAAGATAAAGGGCGGGGGATGAAGAAAATCCCTCCAATTCCCAATAGTGATGGTTTAATTACTACGAATCAAGATATTGTTCTTATGTCCTTCTATGCAGACTGTGTACCGCTCTACTTATGGGATTGTAAGACAGGGGTCGTCGGACTTGCTCATGCAGGTTGGAAAGGGACTTGTCTTGACATTGCGGGCAAAATGGTAGAGAATTTTCTTAACCGCTTTCATTCCAATATCAAAGATATCAAGGCGGCGATTGGGCCTTCAATATGTAAATCATGCTATGAAGTTGATGATACGGTCATACAAGAGTTTCGAAAAACTTTTCAAGAGAATGAATTGCATCAAATATGTACAGATAATGTTAATGGACGTTTTCATTTAGATTTATGGAAAGCCAATGAAATTCTATTACAAAGGTGTGGAATACTCCCTGGTCACATTATCGTGAGCCGCTATTGCACGTATTGTAATCCTCATCTATTTTATTCTTATCGTAGGGATCAGGGAAAGACAGGTAGAATGGCATCGTTAATTTTTAAAACCAATAGAAAAAGGTGAAACTATGAACGACAATCCAGTGATTCGCAATCTTTCTCGTATTGAAGAGCGAGTAAAGGTAGCAGCGAGTAAGGTAGGAAGGGACCCAGGAGATATTACGATTGTGGCTGTTACTAAGTATACCGATGATACTGGCGTATTGCATTGTGTAGAAGCCGGCTTAGTGAATATTGGTGAGAATAAAGTACAACAAGCTTTGCCTAAAATTGAAAAGCTTACTTACATCAAGGATAAGATTTTATGGCATTTCATCGGCCATCTCCAAAGCAATAAGGTGAAGTATATATTGCCTCATATCGCATGTATTCACTCTCTAGATCGAATATCTCTAGCAGAAGAAGTAAATGTTCAGGCGAAGAAATTAGCTCAAGTAATACCTTGCTTTTTGCAAGTGAATATTTCTGGTGAGGAGACGAAATATGGCGTGGCACGTGAAGATGTAATTGATTTTGCAAATTCACTAACTGCATATGAAAATATAAAGATCATTGGATTGATGACAATGGCTCCCTTTTATGACGATCCAGAACTTACAAGGCCCCATTTCAAAGCGTTACGACTATTACGAGATGAGTTATCATTAATGAATTTATCGAATTTCCAAATAGATCATTTGTCTATGGGGATGTCTAATGACTTCCATATTGCTATTGAAGAAGGAGCTACATATATTCGATTAGGGAGTATATTATTAGAAGAGGAGAATATTAGTGAGTGAACTATTAAATAAGCTATTCTTATTCTTAGGACTAGCAGACGAAGATACATCGAAAAAGACTTCCTATGACTCTGAGCCTTATGAAGGACAGGAAATTAGCCGTACAAGAAAACAACAAGTGAATCAAACGAAACTACCAGTAAAGCAGGAAATGAGAGTAATCGTAGCTGAACCAACAAATTACGATGAATCTATAGAAATAGCGGATAAAATTAAATTTTCCTACCCAGTTGTTGTGAATTTACACAAATCGACGATTGCTGACCAGAGGAGGATTATTGATTTTTTAAGTGGAACTGTGTATGCTTTAGGAGGTAACTTACAAAAACTTGGGCCACAGATATTCTTATGCTACCCAGAAAATATCGAAGTAGAAGGAAGAATTTCACAAGTTTTAGAAGAGGCGCAACAGCAGCTTAATAACTAGAAAGGGTGAATCGATTGGCGATCTTAGATATCGTAGCATTATTATTCCGGCTTTATTGGTATATTTTAATCGCGAGGATCATTATGTCTTGGGTACCTAGTTTGTATCACACGAAATTCGGAGAAACCGTATATAACTTAACAGAACCATATTTATCTATGTTTCGGGGCTTTATACCGCCGATATCTTTAGGTGGAGGATACTTGGATGTATCACCAATTATTGCATTTTTAGCGTATCATTTTATTCAAGTAGGTGCATTATCCATTATCCGATGGATCTTGATTACCATTGGATTCATGTAATTATTACTGCATATGCAAGGTTCATTCATTAACCATTATAAACCTGACGATCATGAATTTGTTAAGCGCACGATTCATTGTATAGAAACTGTATACAATCAAGTTCAAAGTAAACTAACGGATTTTGTTGATCCATCAAAACAGAAAATTATCACAGATCTTTGTAATCGTTATCCTAATTTACAATGTATCTATCAAGGGGCTTTTCCAAATGCTGAAAGAAAGCGGGCTTTACTTCTTCCGGAATACTGGAGCTATGAAGCTGAAGACTTCCAGATACGTACCTTTTTTATAGATTTATCTACAAATAGCTCATTTGTTAAGCATGGTGATTACCTAGGAGCTATCTTAGGATTAGGGATTAAACGTGAGAAGATAGGTGATTTAGTCGTACATAATACAGGTGCATACGTTGTTACAGACTTTGTGATAGCCGATTATATTGAACTAAATCTAAGTCAAGTCAATCGATATCCTGCATTAATACATGAAGTTAGTTTCTCAGAATTACCAATACGAGAGCAAGAATTTCATTATATAGAGAACACAGTTGCTTCATTGCGCTTGGACAATATTATTAAAATGGCGTATCAAATGTCAAGGAATAAAGCGGTAGAAGTTATTCAAAGAGGTTATGTGAAATATAATTGGAATGTCTGCGAGA
Source organism: Desulfuribacillus stibiiarsenatis (assembly GCF_001742305.1). Taxonomy (NCBI): domain Bacteria; kingdom Bacillati; phylum Bacillota; class Desulfuribacillia; order Desulfuribacillales; family Desulfuribacillaceae; genus Desulfuribacillus; species Desulfuribacillus stibiiarsenatis. The sequence continues at coordinate 51,374 of NZ_MJAT01000036.1, forward strand.
AAGTAGATCATGTAATCGCTAATGATGACGTTATTTCTGTAAAGGGCAAAGATAAAATAAAAATTATAGCAATAGGTGAACCAAACAAAAAAGGACGTATCCCTGTAAAAATCGGTCGATTTATGTAAGCAGGATATTATAGAAATTTGTCGAATTTCATTAAGATAGATAATGGGAGGTGTAGAGCAATGGCATTAACACCATTGGATATTAGCAATAAAGATTTTTCGCGCGCTTTACGCGGTTACGACATTGATGAAGTGAATGAGTTTCTCGATCATGTAATTAAAGATTTTGAAGCACTTATAAAAGAAAATAGACAATTAAATGACAAATTGGCAACTTTAGAAGAGAAACAAAGTCATTTCGAGAAACTTGAGGATAATCTTAAAAAAACAATCGTTGTTGCTCATGAGACTTCAGAAGAAGTTAGAGGCAATGCAAAGAAAGAAGCAAAGCTAATTATAAGAGAAGCTGAGAAGAATGCGGATCGCATTATTAATGAAGCTGTGATGAAATCTCATAAATCAATGATGGAAGTCCAAGACCTTAAGAATCAAGCGAAAGTGTATCGTATACGTTTAAAGTCTTTAATTGAAGCTCAATTAGAATTAATTGATAGTGGAGATTGGGATGATTTAGACCGAATAGGGGCAAATCAAGAAGATAACGATTAGTTGACAAAAACATACAGATTGTGTAATATATCAAAAAAAAATAATGAAATGCATGGGACAAGTAGATATAGTAATAATGTCACAGCGAGCTGGGATAGTGGAAGCCAGTACAAATTATATATATTGAAATCACCCATTAGATCTTCTCTTTTGAAACATTCAGGATTAGAAAGAGACGTTTCCTGCGTTAAAGGTCATAAGCGTAATTTATCTACTAGACAGAATAAGTGCACCGCACGAGTTTGAAGTTTTGAGATAAGTTGTACTAGGGTGGTACCGCGAGTCAACCTCGTCCCTTTTGGGATGAGGTTTTTTTACGTTATAATATGGATAACACACTAAAAAGGAATTACAAAAAAAGTTGGAGGGTAATTAAATGGAATATGGAAAGCTATTGAATTTGCCGTTAACAGACTTCCCAATGCGTGGGAATTTGCCTAAAAAAGAACCAGAAATACAAAGCTGGTGGGATGAGGTAAACCTGTATCAAAAGGTGCAAGAACATCAAGCAGGAAAACCGAAGTTTATCTTACATGACGGTCCACCATATGCCAATGGGGATATTCATTTAGGTCATGCCCTTAACAAAGTGCTTAAAGATATTATTGTAAAATGTAAAACAATGCAAGGATATGATGCACCATATGTTCCAGGGTGGGATACTCATGGTTTGCCAATTGAGCATGCGATTATTAAGAAGGAAAAAATCGATCGTCATTCTATCGGTATTCCAGATTTTAGAAAAAAATGCGAAGATTATGCGCTATCCTTTGTAGAAAAACAAAAAGGCCAGTTTCGCCGTTTAGGAGTACGTGGTGATTGGGATAATCCTTACATTACTTTAAAGCCAGAATATGAAGCTGCACAAATTCAAGTATTCGGAGATATGGCGAACAAAGGATATATATATAAGGGTAAAAAACCTGTATATTGGTGTTCTGATTGTGAAACAGCATTAGCAGAAGCAGAAATAGAATATAAAGATAAAACAAGTAAGTCCATTTATGTGACGTTTCCAATTGTGGATGGAAAGGGGATTGTCAGTGAATCAGATACCTTTATAGTCATTTGGACAACAACTCCATGGACAATCCCAGCGAACATGGCGATTGCTCTTCATCCAGATTTAGAATACACGCAAATTGTCGCGAATGGTAAAAAGTATATTGTTGCGAATGAACTTGTAAAGTCTGTGGTTGAAACGAATCATATTCAAGAATACACAACGGATGGAATCTGGAAAGGTGCTGAGCTGGAAGGTATAATCGCAAAGCATCCTCTATTTGATAGAAACTCACCGTTAATTCTTGGGGAACATGTTACGATTGAACAAGGAACAGGTTGCGTACACACGGCACCTGGACACGGGGTAGAAGACTACCAAGTGGGACTAAAATATAATATTGAAATTTTAGCTCCTATTGATAATAAAGGTCATTTCACTGCGGAGGCAGGCCAATTTGCCGGGGCTTACTACGCAAAAGGGAATAAGTTAGTCATTGAAGCGCTTGAATCTGTAGGTGCATTATTATCACAAGGTGATATCGAACATCAATATCCGCATTGCTGGAGATGTAATGGACCAGTTATTTATCGAGCGACTGAACAATGGTTTGCCTCTATAGATGGATTTAGACAACAAATGCTAGAGGAAATCAAAAAGGTTCAATGGGTTCCAAGCTGGGGAGAGCAGCGTATGCATAATATGATTGCTGACCGCGGTGATTGGTGCATTTCTAGACAACGTGTATGGGGCGTTCCAATCCCAATCTTGTATTGTGAAGCTTGTAATAAAGAAGTGATATCTGAAGAAACAATATCTATTATTTCGGGGATATTTGCTAAAGAAGGTTCACAATCGTGGTGGACACGAGAAGCAAAAGACTTTATGCCTGAAGGTTACCAGTGCAGTTGTGGACATTCTACTTTCCGTAAAGAACAGGATATTATGGACGTATGGTTTGACTCAGGTTCTAGTCACTATGCAGTTGCAGGTCAAAGGGAGAATCTAGCTTGGCCGACAGATTTGTACCTAGAAGGTTCGGATCAATATAGAGGATGGTTTAACTCATCATTATCTACTGCTGTTGCGACGAAAGGACAGGCGCCTTATAAGGCAGTACTTAGTCATGGTTGGGTTGTAGATGGTGAAGGACGTAAGATGTCTAAATCTTTAGGAAATGGTATTGATCCATTAGATGTTGTAGATAAAATGGGCTCCGACATTTTAAGATTATGGGTATCATCTTCAGAATATAAAGCGGATGTTAGGATATCAGAGAACATCCTTCAGCAAATGGGTGAAGTGTATCGCAAAGTACGTAATACTTTCCGATTCTTATTAGGAAATCTATCGGACTTTAACGTTGAGAACCATAGGGTTCCATACGATCAATTAGAGGAAATAGATCAATATGCAAGTATTCGTTTACAACGATTAATTGAGAAAACTACGAATGCTTATAATCGCTATGATTTTCATATTGTGTTCCATGCGATTCATAATTTCTGTACTATTGATTTGAGTGCATTCTATCTAGATATTCTGAAAGATAGACTGTATACCAATGCACCTCAATCCCACTCAAGAAGAGCTGCACAAACTGTTATTTATGATGTGTTACTGACCCTTGTACGTCTAGTAACTCCAATACTATCGCATACTGCAGAAGAGGTTTGGAAGTATATCCCGAACATGAAAGAGTTAAGTCCACAAATGGCAGAATGGCCGCAATATGATGCTCAAAAAATCGATGAAACAATTGAGCAGAAGTGGGACCAAGTAGTAAAAGTAAGGGAAGAAATCTTAAAGTCATTAGAAATTGCAAGACAAGAGAAAATTATCGGTAAATCACTCGGGGCCAAAGTGGACTTATATCCAGAAACAGATGTATATCAGCTTCTGAAGTCGATTAAAGATTTAGATAAGGTGCTTATCGTTTCTAAAGTTATTGTACATGAAACTGGCACAGAGGCACCTGATAAGGCAATTGCTTTAAAGGGATTACATGCATTGATATCTTCTGCTGAAGGACAAGAATGTGAAAGATGCTGGATTGTAACACCAGAGATCGGAACTAAGGAAGAACATCCGACTCTTTGTCCAACATGTGCAGATACAATAAGGCATTACTAATACAATAATTAAAAAGTTCCTGTGCGGAGGTATCTACCCCATACAGGAACTTTTTCTAATTTCAAAATCGACCAGATCGAAATATTGCAGTGATTAACCATAGGAACAAGATAGCTGCAACAACAAATCCAATTTCAATAGCTGGTAATTCCCACAATAAAGTTTGTCGTCTTCCGCCGATTGAAGAGCCGATGATGAGCCCAACCATGATGATACTAAAAGACAACATAATGATTGAGAAGCTAAGACGATTACTAATTCGATCTAATTTGCGAAGAAAGACATCTAGTTTAGGAATTGTAATCTGAAGGTTTATCTTACCATCTTTCGCTTTTTGTAAAATATCTCTCGTTAATAGAGGTATTTCTAAGATGACTTGACCATACTCTAATGATTGATCCACTACTTTGGTTATGATTTTGTCAGGACAATATTTCTTCATGAAGTATTTCTTACCGATTGGTTCCGCGATCTGGACTATATTTATGTTAGGTGCAATTGTTTCAACCAACCCCTCTAAGGTTATAAGAGCTTTCGCTAATAAAAGAAATTCCGATGGCATAACGACTCCATGTCTTTTGGAAATGGTAAACAAATCACGGATTGATTCAGAAAGTGAAATCTCACTAAAAGGGATTTCATAATATTTATCTCGCAAAGCATCTACATCTTGATAAAAACGTTTCAAATCAATAGAATCTGGTAAAACTCCGATGTTTTGGATTGCTTTTACAATTGTTTTTGTATTTCTACGCATTAATCCAATCATTACATTAATTAACTCCTGTTGAAGTTTCTCAGAAATCCTCCCAACCATACCAAAATCAATCAAACCGATTGTTTGATTATCTATTAAGATTAAATTACCAGGATGTGGATCAGCATGAAAAAATCCATCAAATAAAATCATGTGAAAAATCACTTCAATAATTTCTTTAGCAATATCTTCGCCATTAGTTGTCTCCGATATCTTACTCCCGTTAAGTAAGTCCATAACCAGAACTCGTTTTGACGTATATTCCCAATGAATACTAGGTATCATAATTGAAAAACCTTTATTTTGAAGGTTTTCCTTTGCTTTTTCTGTATTTCTTGCTTCTTGTAAATAATTTAATTCATTTCGTAAGGAATTGGAGAATTCGTTGACTAAATCGGTAAAATGATAAAATTTCCCCCAGTCTGTTCTCCTTTCAGAGAGTAAAGCTAAGTCACTCAATATCTCTAAATCTACATCAATAATTTCCGTAATATTAGGGCGTTGAATCTTTACAGCAACCCATTGTCCAGAATGTAGTCGAGCCCGATGGACTTGTCCAATAGAGGCACTAGCCATAGGGAATTCTTCGAAAGAATGGAATATTTTCGATAGGTCCATGGAGAATTCTGTATTTATCACATGCTCTACTTGTTGATAGCAGATTGGAGAAACATGGTCTTGTAAATTTTCTAATTCATTAATGATATCTAAAGGTATAATATCTTGCCGTGTGCTTGCTATTTGACCTAGTTTAATAAATGTCGGTCCCAATTCCTCGCATACGAGACGTATTCTTTCGCCACGAGATTTCGTGATTATATTTACGTTATCCATTTTACTTTGATCTAAGAAGTATCCGAAGCCATGCTTAATTAGCGTATTGACAATCTCTCGATAACGAAGGATATGACGATAATGTTTTCTAAATATAATTATTACCTCCGTTTCGCAAAAATTTAGAATTTCCTATAATTAGTTTTGATTCTTACTTATTATTTAACGAAATGGAGAAAAAATAACATAGAAGTACTTTCTAACGTATTGTTTTTGTAAATGACAAAAAAGGTGGGTATATAATGAAATACTCTATGCAAAAATGTTGTATCATCTTTATGGTCATACTAATGATTGTGCCGTTAGTTCCATTGAAAGCCTCAGGAATGGATTTAACTAATAATCAAGAAATTGAAGAATATCTACGCACTGTAGAAACTGTTACAGGAGTGCCGTGGCATATTCTAGCGGCTATTTATCAATATGAGAAAAATATTCGTAAAGTCCAAAAAGGTGAAATACCAATACAGGTTCATCAAAATATATGGGTTGGGATTGGGGCTATTAATGATTATAGTCATTTGCCTTTTATCAATTCTTTTTTTGGTGGAATTGGCAAGGATGGAGATGGAGATGGGAAAGCAGAAATGACCCAATTAGCTGATACGATTTATTCATTAGCTGTATGGATTTCTGAACATGGTGATACTGATGAACACTATATTAAGGCTTTACAAGCATTATATCCGTTAGAAAAATCGCTTGTTCGTATCCAACAATTTTCTGCAATATATAAACACAATGACACGATTAGTGTTGCAGGGAACAGTTTTCCTATCCCTCTTAACTATTCCTATAGTTATAGAAGCACTTGGGGAGCAGGAAGGTCTTTTGGAGGTAGAAGGAGCCATGAAGGGACGGATATCTTTGCTAGATCGTGGACACCTGTAAAAAGTACTTCTCATGGTATCGTCGAAATCAAAGGGTGGAATAAGTATGGCGGATGGCGCGTAGGGATTCGCGATTTAAATAACGTTTATCATTATTATGCCCATTTAGCAGGCTACTCTAAGGATCTAAAAGAAGGAGATATCATTAAGCCTGGGCAAGTAATTGGCTATGTTGGTAGCTCAGGATATGGAAAACAGGGTACGACAGGAAAATTCCCACCGCATCTTCATTATGGAATGTATCGTGATACAGGAGGAAAATATGAATGGGCCTTCGACCCAACCCCTAGCTTACATAGGTGGGAAAAAAACGACAAGAAGGGAAGAAGATAGATGGACAGAGATTTACAGCAACATTTTCAATCAAACTTAAGTCAAACACTTCAAGAATTACAATCTCAAGTAACGGAAAATGATGGCTATGGTCTAAAAGATGCTTTGAATGATTCAATTGGCGAGTTAAGTAGTTATGATAATCATCCAGCAGATATAGCTTCTGAGGTATTTGAACGTGGTAAAGACCTAGCTATTAAGGAAGAAACTTTAAAAAGAATATCTCTTATTGAAAATGCATTGAAACGAATGGAACAAGGGTCATATGGAATATGCGAGAGGTGTAATCAAATGATATCTACCGATAGGCTAGTTGCTGTTCCTGAAACTGGATTATGTTATCAGTGTCATGAACAAATGGATGCACACAATCGACCGAGTACTAGACCAATTGAAGAAGATGTATTATATCCAGGGTTTGGCGCCCATGATTACGATAATAGTAACCATGAGACTGAGTTTGACAGTGAGGATAGCTGGCAAGCTGTAGCGGAATATGGAACATCTAATGACGCTACTATGTTAGGCGGAGAAACTAATTACAATGAAATGTATGAAGAAAGTCATGAAAACGAAAAACATTATCATATTGAGTATAATTATGTTTATGTTGATCCAAATGAGGATGACTATACAGACGAAGATATAATGAATGCAACCAATGACTTGGATTTTACAGGTGTTAGCAACATTGAGCAGCAAGCATATCAAGAGTATTTGAGAAATCAACACGAACACTAAAATTTGAAAATTTATCTCAATATGCTATCCTTATGTCAAATAGTTGATATATAATAAACGGAGAGGGGAATTATTTGACTTTTATTTTTAGGAGGATTTACATTTTGCCATACTATATTATTGCAATCATTATTGTCATAATTGATCAATTATCAAAGTTAGCTGTCGTTAACTTTATGGACAACAAAGGTATTAACACTATACCTCTTTGGGAAGGAGTATTTCATCTGACTTCCCATCGGAATGCAGGTGCAGCGTTCGGAATATTACAAAACCAACGTTGGTTCTTTATCAGTGTAACTATTATTGTAATAGCAACAGTAATTTATATTATTTATAAATATGAAGGCCATAGCGATAAGAAGCTTATGCTTTATGGGATCGCACTACTCCTAGGTGGAGCTATAGGTAATTTGATTGACCGAATTTTTATAGGTCAAGTCATTGATTTTTTTGATTTTCGTTTAATTAATTTTGCAATTTTCAATATTGCAGACTCTGCTATAGTGATAGGTGTTGGGTTGTTATTTTTAGATACATGGCTTACATATCAGGAAGACAAGAAGAAGGAGAACATCAATGAATCCAGAAGTTAATTTATCAAACGACTTAGAAGGAATATTAGAAGATGAAATCAGCAATATAGAGCAGTTTGTTGCGGAGGAAGACGATACTGGGGAAAGAATTGATAAATGGTTACATACTAAAAACGATTCCCTTTCTAGGTCGCAGATTCAAAGTCTTATTATAGATGGTCATATATTAGTGAATGATTCGCCAATTAAATCAAACTATAAAATTAAAAATCATGATGTCATTACGATTGAATATCCAGAATTACAAGAGGTCACGATTGGACCAGAAGATATTCCACTCAATATTGTCTTTGAAGATCAGGATGTTATAGTAGTGAATAAATCTAGGGGGATGGTTGTTCATCCTGCACAAGGGCATTACCATGGAACATTAGTGAATGCCTTATTATTCCATTGTAAAGACCTATCGGGTATTAATGGAGAGCTAAGACCAGGTATTGTACACCGTATTGATAAAGACACTACTGGCCTTTTAGTGGTAGCTAAGAATGATATGGCTCATCGAAGTCTGTCAGAACAATTTAAACAGCATTCCATTATTCGCAAGTATGTTGCTCTAGTGCATGGATTAATACCAAACAAAGAGGGTACTATAGATGCACCAATAGCTCGCCATAAGACACTGAGGAAGAACATGGCAGTCGATGTTACGAATGGAAAACATGCGGTTACGCATTTTAAAGTACTTGAATACATTCAAGATTTTACTCTTGTAGAGCTTTCTTTAGAAACTGGCAGAACTCATCAAATCAGAGTTCACATGGCATATATCGGTTATCCAGTAGCGGGGGACCCTGTATATGGATTTAGAAAAAGTGTGAAACTTCGTGGACAAGCCTTACATGCAAAGATATTAGGGTTTATACATCCACGTACTGGAGAGACCATAACTTTTACCAGCGAGCTTCCAGATGATTTTCAAGAAGTCTTAAACTTGTTGAAATAATCGTTTTTTTTGTCGAAACATGCATTGACATTTATCATCACACATATTATTATTGTTTTAATGTGAAAATATCCTTTAAGGACAGTCCAGTGAGGCTGACAAGGAGTTATAGTTTAGTACCGACAAGTATAGCTTTATATGTAAAGCAATATTTGCATGCGGTTCATGTATTTTTGCCGCGGTATATAGATGATATGATCTCCTTCAGTCTAATTAGACAGTTGGAGATTTTTGCATATATGGAAGTTCTAGGGAAGGAGGATAACGATGAGCGTTTTAGACAAAACCCAAATCCTTGATGAAAAATCGATGCAAAGAGCATTAACTAGAATTGCCCATGAGATTGTTGAGAAAAACAAGGGGATTGATGAATTAGTTTGTATCGGAATTAAGACTAGGGGAATCTATTTAGCGCAAAGATTAGCAGACAAGATTGAAGAGATTGAGGGGAAAAGAATCGCAATTGGAGAACTAGATATAACCTTATATCGCGATGATCTTGAAGTTGTAGCTAATCAGCCAATTATCCGAGAAACTACGCTTCCATTTGATGTGGTAAACAAAATTGTGGTACTCATTGATGACGTGCTATACACTGGTCGGACTGTTAGAGCAGCTTTAGATGCTTTAGTTGACATCGGTCGACCGCAAAGAATTCAACTTGCTGTACTCATTGATCGAGGGCATAGAGAATTGCCAATACGAGCAGACTATGTCGGTAAAAATGTTCCTACTTCCAAGACGGAAATAATCGCGGTCATGCTCAAAGAAATTGATGGTCAAGACCAGGTTGTAATTCGGGACAAGCAATAATTATTTACATAACTATTAGGGGGAAAATGAAATGAGTCAAAGAACTATCGACGTACATGAAAAGTTACCATTATCTCAGACTTTACCATTAAGCTTCCAGCATTTATTCGCAATGTTTGGAGCGACTGTATTGGTTCCTTTTCTAACAGGACTAAACCCAGCAGTAGCTTTATTAACTAGCGGTATTGGTACGCTGATTTTTATCTTTATTACAAAAGGACAAGTTCCAGCATATTTAGGGTCTTCCTTTGCTTACATTGCTCCAATTATCGCAGTATCAGCAGCTAGTGGTCCTGGTGAAGCATTATTCGGATCTATGATTGTCGGTGTTGTATACGCAATATGCTCTCTTATCATTTATAAATTTGGTGTAAATTGGTTAAAGAAATTATTACCACCTGTAGTTGTTGGATCTGTAATTATCGTGATTGGTCTTGGTCTTGCATCTGTTGCTGTAGATATGGCAACCACTACTTATACGAATGTAGACCGTCCAGCAACAATTGAAGAATTTAATAGCTTGCCTGGCAGTGTTCAAGGCATCTCTGAGGACTCCGTTACATTAAAAGTTTACAGTGGTACAAGTGTACTCGTTGCATTTGTATCTTTAGCAGTTGCTATTATTGCGAGCAATTTCTTTAGAGGATTTTTTGCAATCGTACCTATTCTATTCGGAATAATAAGTGGATATCTAGTTTCCATACCATTAGGCTTGGTGAATTTTCAGAAAGTGTCGGAAGCAGCTTGGTTTGCAATTCCAGAATTTACAACACCAGTTCCTAATATGTTAGCACTATGGGTGATTGTACCAGTTGCACTTGTTACTATTACAGAACATCTAGGTGATGTATTCGTAATGAGTAAAATCGTTGATAAAGATCTTATGAAAAAACCTGGCCTTCATCGCACTTTATTAGGTGATGGTACTGCTACATTATTTGCTTCACTAGTTGGGGGACCTCCAAATACAACATACGGAGAAAATATTGGTGTATTAGCAATTACTCGTGTATACAGTGTGTACGTAGTGGGTGGCGCAGCAGTCATGGCTACTATTATGGCATTTATCGGTAAAATTGCTGCATTGATTAGCACAATTCCTGTACCTGTTATGGGTGGTGTGAGTATATTATTATTCGGTATTATCGCATCTTCAGGACTTAGAATGCTAGTAGACAGCGGTATTCAATATAAAAATAAGAGAAATCTTGTAATCTCAAGCGTAATTTTAATTTTAGGAGTAGGAAATGCCGTTCTTGACTTTGGACAATTACAGTTACATGGTATGGCTTTAGCTACATTAGCTGGGGTACTATTAAATGCGGTACTACCTAAAGAACAAGAATCATTAGAAGAATCAATGTAGAATAATTAAAAAGCTTCTTATCGGAAAGGTTATAAGATAAGAAGCTTTTTTTACAAATCGAAATTGGAAAAAATTAGGACGTGTTTGATTCGACAAGGATAGAGGTGGTAAAACCAATGATTTTATTTAAAAATGTCAAATTATTTGACGGTCATTCCCTAATTGGAGAAAGAGATGTTTTAATTAAGAATAATAAGATTCAGTTAATTCAAAACGATATTGATGAACAATCTATCCCAATGGATATATTGCATGAATTAAAAATAATTAATGGCAATGGAAAATTGTTGGCCCCTGGTTTTATAGACGTACATGTACATTTAAGAGAACCAGGCTTTGAATATAAAGAAACAATAGAAACTGGTTCATTGGCTGCGGCAAAGGGTGGTTTTACAACAATATGTTGTATGCCTAATACAAATCCTGTAATAGATTCAATAGAAACAGTGCAATCCATCAAAGCTAAAGCAGCAATCAATAATGGTGTTTCTGTGAATTGTATTGCAGCCATTACTGTATCAGAACGTGGTGAAGACTTAACAGATTTCGTAGCGCTAAGAGAAGCAGGAATTATTGCACTTTCTGATGATGGGCGTGGCGTTCAAGACGCTAAAGTAATGCAAGATGCTTTTATGCAAGCAGCTGAGTTAAAGATTCCAGTGATTATCCATGCCGAAGATGAACCATTAGCCAAAGGCGGGCATATGCATGCCGGTGAAAAAGCTGAAGAGTTAGGAATTAAGGGCATACCATCTACATCTGAATCAGTTATGGTAGCACGTGATATTCTTCTAGCAGAAGCAGCTAACGCACATGTGCATTTTGCACATCTTAGTGCAAAAGAATCTGTGCGTTGGATTGAACACGCAAAAAAAATGGGAATCAATGTTACATGTGAAGTGACTCCGCAGCATCTGGTCATGAATGATCAAGACATATTAGAAGACCATGGTAATTTCAAAGTGAATCCTCCAATACGTGCTAGGGAAGATCAAAATCAGTTAATTTCCGCATTTCAATCTGGAATTATTGATATCATTGCAACCGATCATGCACCACATTCTGAAGAAGAGAAGAGCAGAGGAATTAAAGGATCACCGTTTGGAATGGTTGGTTTAGAAACTGCCTTTGCCGTATTATATAGCAAATTGGTACTGCAACATAAAGTGTCGTTAGAAAGACTGTTACAAGCTATGACAAGTCGTCCAGCTGAAATTTTTGGATTTAAGAATGGAATCATTGAACCCAATGGTGAAGCAAATCTTGTACTGGTTGATTTAGATAAAAGAAAACTGGTAGATGCAAACAATTTTGCATCGAAAGGGAAGAATTCACCATTTATAGGTTGGGAATTGCAAGGATGGCCTATTATGACAATAGTATCTGGAGAAATAATACATGAAGATAAAGAGGTGTAATCAAAATGACTCATTCATCAACAATCAGCAATAAAGCTAAAGAATATTTGCATAAACTGAAACAGCAGAAAAATGCGATGTTAGTACTTGAAGATGGTAATGTCTTATACGGTTGCGCATTTGGTGCAACTGATAACAAGAAATCAATAGGTGAGGTAGTTTTTAATACTAGCATGACAGGATACCAAGAGGTTCTAACGGACCCTTCCTATTGCGGGCAAATTGTAACTATGACGTATCCGTTGATTGGGAATTATGGCTTGAATGCAGAAGATCTAGAGTGCATGTTCAGTCATGTGAGTGGATTTGTTGTAAAAGAAGCAAGTATCCATCCGAGCAATTGGCGTTCACTTGAAAGCATTGATGAATTTTTAAAAGCACATGGAGTCATGGGAATAGCAGGTATTGATACAAGAATGTTAACTAGAATCATACGCGTCCACGGTACTTTAAAAGGGATGATTACAACTAATATTGATGCTGATATTTCTACTCTATTAGCGGAGTTACAACAGACATCATATATGTATGATCAAGTATCAAGGGTATCCACTAAGAATATTTTTAGAAGTCCTGGAAACGGCTATCGTGTAGTACTAATTGATATGGGAACCAAACTAGGAATACATCATGAATTATTGAAACGCGGTTGTGATGTCACAGTAGTGCCGTATAACACAACATCAGAGCAAATCCAACGTTTACAACCCGATGGTATTATGATTTCTAATGGTCCTGGAGATCCAAAGAGTGTAATGCAAACGGCAGAACAAATACGTCCATTTATCGGTAAATTACCTATGTATGGAATATGTCTTGGACATCAGTTAATTGCACTGGCAGCTGGAGCTAACACAATTAAATTGAAATTTGGCCATCGTGGTGGAAACAATCCAGTAAAAGATTTAAGGACAAATCGCGTGTATATTACTTCTCAAAATCATGGTTATACAGTAGATAAAGAATCTCTTCATGGCACAGGCTTACAAGTTTCACATATCAATCTAAATGATGATACTGTGGAAGGTTTAGTACACGATAGCGGACTACTTGCTTCAGTACAATATCATCCAGAAGCAGCACCTGGTCCTCTTGATTCTGGATATTTATTTGATGAATTTGTTGACACTATTAAGAAATGGAAAGCAGAATAGGAGGATCATAATATGCCGAAAAGAGACATAAAAAAGATATTAGTAATCGGAAGTGGTCCTATTATCATTGGACAAGCAGCAGAATTTGATTATGCAGGAACACAAGCATGTCAGGCGCTAAAGGAAGAGGGTTATGAAGTCGTATTAGTCAATAGTAATCCAGCAACGATTATGACGGATCCAGATATTGCTGATAGAGTATATATTGAGCCTATTACACTAGAAGCCGTGACACAAGTAATCCGCAAAGAAAGACCTGATGGTCTCTTACCAACTTTGGGTGGTCAAACAGGTTTAAATATGGCGATTGAGCTCCACAAACATGGTGTACTAGAAGAATATGAAATTAGATTACTAGGAACGAATCTTGAGGCTATCCAAAAGGCAGAAGACCGTGAATTATTTAGAAGCCTAATGAATGAACTTAAGCATCCAGTTCCAGAAAGCGATATAGTAAGTACGATTGAAGATGCATTAAAATTTGCAGAGCGAGTCCCATATCCACTCATTATTCGTCCAGCATACACATTAGGTGGAACAGGTGGTGGAATTGCATATGACGAGGATGAATTTAAAGAAATTGTTGCTTTAGGGATTAAATATAGTCCAATTAATCAGGTGTTAATTGAGAAAAGTATTGCAGGTTTTAAAGAGATTGAATACGAGGTAATGCGTGATAAGAACGATAATTGCATTGTTGTATGCAACATGGAGAATATTGATCCAGTAGGTGTTCATACGGGAGATAGTATTGTTGTAGCACCGAGTCAAACTTTGTCTGATAAAGAGTACCAAATGCTAAGAAGTTCTTCCTTAGATATTATTCGAGCGTTGAAAATTGAAGGTGGATGTAACGTTCAATATGCATTAGATCCTGATAGTTTTCAATATTATGTAATCGAGGTGAATCCTCGTGTGAGTCGTTCCAGTGCATTAGCGTCAAAGGCTACTGGTTATCCAATCGCGAAGGTTGCTGCAAAAATTAGTATAGGATTAACTTTAGACGAGATTGTCAATCCAGTTACGAAAGAAACATTTGCTAGCTTTGAGCCAGCTTTAGATTATGTAGTTACGAAAATTCCGCGTTGGCCTTTTGATAAATTTGTGACAGCTAATCGAGAGTTAGGTACACAAATGAAAGCTACAGGAGAAGTTATGGCGATTGGCCGTACTTTCGAAGAATCTTTGCAAAAAGCAATTCGTTCTTTAGAAATTGACATTGACAGCTTATATTTAAAGGGAGTGGAAGAACTTAGTCAAGAAGTCTTAGAAACGCGACTAAGAAAGCCTGATGATGAACGTTTATTTCTTGTAGCTGACGCTTTTAGACGTGGAATTTCAGTGGATTCCGTTCAACAAATGACTAAGATTGATTATTTCTTCTTGAACAAGATTTATGACTTAGTAGAATTTGAAGGTATTTTTAAAGAAATTTGGCACAATGAACAGGGGACTGAGAACATACAACTCATTCTTCGTAAAGCGAAAGAAATGGGATTCTCTGATCAATATATTGGCCAATTAGTAGGTGTAAGTGATTTAGAGATCCGTAATATAAGGAAGGAACATGGCATTACACCTGTATATAAAATGGTTGATACCTGTGCAGCTGAATTTGAAGCTTTCACACCATACTATTATTCAAGTTATGATACGGAAGATGAAATTCAAATTACAGATCGTAAGAAGATTTTAGTACTAGGTTCTGGTCCAATCCGTATTGGTCAAGGGATTGAATTTGACTACGCTTCTGTGCATGCTGTTTGGGCTATAAAAGAAGCTGGGTATGAAGCAATTATTATAAATAACAATCCAGAAACGGTATCTACAGACTTTAGTACATCGGATCGACTATATTTTGAACCGTTAGCCTTGGAAGATGTATTAAATGTCATTGATCGTGAACAGCCTGATGGAGTAATTGTCCAGTTTGGTGGTCAAACAGCAATTAACCTAGCGGAACCATTATCAGAATTAAACATTCCGATTATAGGAACGAATATGGAAGATATTAATACAGCTGAAGATAGAGAAAAGTTTGATGATTTATTACAAAGATTGAACGTACCTCGACCGGCGGGAGAAACTGTCTTCTCAGTAGAAGAGGCAGTTCGAGTAGCGAACACTATTGGTTATCCAGTACTTGTGAGACCATCTTATGTATTGGGTGGTCGTGCGATGGAAATTGTTTATAATGAGGATGACATACTCAATTATATGAAGAAAGCAGTACAAATTTCATCCAAGCATCCAGTGTTAGTTGATCGTTATTTACTTGGTAAAGAAGTTGAAGTAGATGCTGTGTCTGATGGAGAAACCGTGTTAATTCCTGGCATCATGGAACATATCGAACGTGCTGGCGTGCATAGTGGTGACTCAATTGCTGTGTATCCGACACAGACAATATCGGAAACGATCAAAGCTCAGATTGTGGAACATACGATCAAATTGGCGACTTCTTTGAATACGAAAGGTTTGCTAAATATACAGTTTGTTATCCATAATGATGAAGTGTTTGTTATTGAAGTAAACCCTAGGTCGTCACGTACGGTTCCTTTCTTGAGTAAAGTGACGGGTTTGCCATTAGCGAATATCGCTACCAAAGTGATTCTTGGTAAGAAGTTAAGTGAAATGGGGTATACAACTGGACTATGGCCAGAAGCAGAAGAGGTATCTGTTAAGGTGCCAGTATTCTCATTTGCAAAATTACGCAGTGTAGACACTACATTAGGTCCAGAGATGAAATCTACTGGAGAAGTAATGGGTAAAGATATTAATTTCGCTAAAGCTCTATACAAAGGGTTATTAGGAGCCGGTATGCATATTCCTACCCATGGGAAAATTATTGCGACAGTTGCTGATAAGGATAAGGAAGAAGCAGGGGAAATCTTAACTAGATTTATTAACTTAGGTTTTGAAGTGATTGCTACAAAAGGCACGGCTAAGTATTTAATTGACAAAGGATTAAAAGTTACGATTGTAAACAAATTAGATGAAGGTTCGCCTAATATTCTTGAAATCGTTAGAACTGGAAATGCCAACATGGTTATTAACACATTAACTAAAGGTAAACAACCAGAACGAGATGGTTTTAGAATTCGTCGCGAAGCGGTGGAAAATGGTGTACCATGTTTAACATCTTTAGATACTGCTGCTGCAATTTTGACAGTTTTAGAAACAATAAACTTTTCTGTCCAACCAATTCAATACAAAAAATAGGGAGGACACATAATGAAACATAGTGTCGAAGTAAAAAGCCATAAAACGATTGGTCAAGATTTATATGAAATGATTGTAATCGCTCCGAAACTAGCACAAACCGCCCATCCTGGGCAGTTTGTGCATATTCGAGTAATAGATTCTCTAGATCCATTACTGAGACGTCCTATTTCCATCTGTGACGTTGATAAAAAACGTGGATCGGTCCGTTTTATTTATCGTGCTGGTGGAAAAGGGACAAAAATATTATCAAAATCGAAAGAAATGACTAAGATTGACCTTTTAGGACCTTTAGGTAGAGGGACTTTTCCAACTGAAAATCAAGCGAAGCGTAACATGCTATTGATCGGTGGTGGAATCGGTGTACCACCACTATTATACGCTGCGAAAGAGTTAGCAAAACAAGGCGCCTCTATTACTGCAATATTAGGATTTGCGAATCATCAAGTAGTGATTTTGGAAGATGAGTTTCGAGAACTTGGTGATGTCATTGTAACAACAGTCGATGGCAGTTATGGTAAGCAAGGATTCGTAACAGAATATATCACAAAAGAGCCTGATTTGTACTTGGCATGTGGACCTAAACCGATGCTACAAGCAATTAAAAATCACGAACTTTTACAAACAGCTAACGGCTATCTATCGTTAGAAGAACATATGGCATGTGGCATTGGGGCTTGCATGGGTTGTGTTACAAAAATATCTATATCTGATGAGAATTCAGAGTGGAAATATCGAAAAGTCTGTGACTGTGGACCAGTTTTTCCAGCAGAAAGGGTGGTATTCTAAATGACTCTAAAGCCTTCCCTAGCCGTTGACTTAGGTTTTCTCCAACTGAAGAATCCGATTATGCCTGCTTCTGGATGTTATGGTTTTGGTAAGGAGTATGCACAATATTATGATTTAAACAAGCTAGGTGCAATTGTTGTAAAAGCAACCACACCCCATGAAAGACTTGGAAATTCAGTGCCGAGAATTGCTGAAACTCCAGCAGGAATGTTAAATGCAATTGGGTTACAAAATCCTGGGGTGGAAGTGGTATTGGAAAAAGAATTACCCTGGCTTAAGCAGTATGATACACCAGTGATTGTCAATATTGCTGGTAGTACATTGGAGGAATATATTGAAGTAGCTGAGAAGTTAAACCAAGCGGAGAATGTCGCAGCATTAGAAGTCAATATTTCTTGCCCAAATGTAAAAGCAGGTGGACTAGCCTTCGGTACGGATTGCGTAATGGCTGAAAAAGTCATTCGAGAAGTGAAAAATATTTCAAGGTACCCGATTATAGCGAAATTATCACCGAACGTTACTGATATTGTATCAATCTCTCAATCAGTTGAGCAAGCTGGAGCAGATGCAGTATCTCTTATAAATACCCTACTAGGGATGGCGATTGATGTTCATCGACAAAAGCCAGTTCTTGCTAATGTTATGGGTGGTCTTTCTGGCCCAGCTGTAAAGCCTGTCGCCTTACGAATGGTATGGCAAGTATCTTCGGCTGTTAAGATTCCTGTGATTGGGATTGGTGGTATAACCACAGGGAACGATGTCGTAGAGTTCCTTTTAGCAGGGGCAAGTGCAGTTCAAATTGGCACAGCTAATTTTGTAGACCCTTATGCATGCATCAACATCCTACAGGAGTTAGAAGAATTTCTAAGTACAAAATCAATTACAGACATTCAAGAATTGATAGGGAAAGCGAAGTGATATAGTTGAAACCAGCAGAACGTATTATTGTCGCACTTGATACACCAAATCCAGCGATAGCATTAGATATTGCAAAGGAGATTTCGCCTGTAATTCGTCGTGTAAAGGTTGGGATGGAGCTATATTATAGTGAGGGGCCTTCCATTGTAAATGAATTGAGTTCCTTAGGTATGGAAGTGTTTGTTGACTTAAAGATTCATGATATTCCGAATACTGCTATAGGTGCTGCTAAATCTTTAACCCGTCACGGAGTTTGGATGTGGAACGTACACGTTGCAGGCGGGTTATTAATGATGCAGAAAGCCAAAGAAGCAGCCCAAGAGATATCTAATCAATTGAACATTCCGATGCCTATTGTTATTGG
Organism: Desulfuribacillus stibiiarsenatis; assembly: GCF_001742305.1. Lineage (NCBI taxonomy): Bacteria > Bacillati > Bacillota > Desulfuribacillia > Desulfuribacillales > Desulfuribacillaceae > Desulfuribacillus > Desulfuribacillus stibiiarsenatis. The sequence continues at coordinate 70,325 of NZ_MJAT01000036.1, forward strand.
TGTAACGCAATTGACGAGTACAAGTCAAAATATTATGAATCAATATATTGGGATTCCTGGGGAAGTCAAAGATTGTGTGGTTCGATATGCGAAACTAGCGAAACAAGCTGGGCTAGACGGTGTGGTCGCATCAGCACAGGAAGTTCCATTTATAAAAGAGGCTTGTGGTAAAGAGTTCCTTACCATAACACCTGGAATCCGTATGTCTAATAGTGAAGTACATGATCAAGTGAGAATTACTACGCCACGACAAGCAATGGACTTAGGTACTGATTATATGGTAATAGGCCGTAACATTACTGATGCATCGAATCGTTTACAAGCAGCTAAGGATATTATACAGTCCATGAAATAATAAAATCTTTGAACTAGGATTGTTTTATGGATCGAATTAGGAGGATGTAGAATGCTTACTCAAGATCAAATACTGACAATTTTAAAAGAGACAAACGTATTACAAACAGGACATTTTAATTTAACATCGGGGAAACATAGTGGGCAATACATGCAATGTGCTCAAGTGCTTCAGTACCCGGATAAAGCAAGCCAATTATGTAATGAATTTGTTGAATATATTAAGAACCAAAACTTGCAAGTAGATTTAGTTATAGGACCTGCTACTGGGGGCATTATTCTAGCATTTGAGACAGCAAGAATTTTAGGTACTAAAACAATGTTTGCTGAACGAGAGAATGGTAAAATGGTGTTCCGACGGGGTTTCTTTGTAGAGCCAGGCCAAAAAGTATTTGTTGTAGAAGATGTTATTACAACAGGAGGATCTGTTAAAGAGGTTGTCGAAATAGTAAAGGAACAAGGGGGAGAAGTAGTAGGAGTTGGGGTATTAGTAAACAGAAGTCCTCAAGAAGTTGATTTTGGAGCTCCTCTTATATCGTTATTAAAGATCAATATTGAAACGTATGATCCTGCACAATGTCCATTATGCGCGCAAGGAGTAGAAATGAAGAAGCCTGGAAGTCGAGGTTTGAAATAAGTTTGAAATCTTTTTGAACAATCTTTAAAATGTGTTGTGCATCACACTATTATCCAGCCTCTTATGCAATAATGTTGTGTAGGAGGTTGATTTATGCATACAAAAATACGTCAAAGTGTACAATTTCTATTTTTAGCTTTTAGTGTCTTTGTGGGAGTAAGGTTTTATATTTTCTACACGTATTATAACAATGGGGGAGAAGGAATTTATTTTGGTCGCCCGCATTCTGTAGAAGCGTTTTTACCGATTAGTGCATTAGTAGGTGTGAAAAGTTGGTTTTCTAACGGAATCTTTGACACGATTCATCCTGCAGGAGTTATCCTACTGTTGACTTTTATTGTAATCTCTTTTCTTTTTAGAAAAGCTTTTTGTAGCTGGATTTGCCCGTTTGGATGGATCTCCGAGAAGTTAGCTTTCTTAGCAAATAAAACAATTAAGAAACAATGGGAATTACCTAGGTGGTTAGATATACCATTACGAAGTATTAAATACTTAATTTTAGGATTTTTTGTATGGACTATTTTCTTTCAGATGAATGGTATGGTTGCGTACATGTTTCTTAACTCGGATTATAATAAGGTATCTGACGTAAAAATGCTGATGTTTTTACTTGATATGTCTAAGAATACGCTTATTGGATTTTTAATAATTATTGCCTCAACTTTTTATATTAAAAACTTTTGGTGTCGTTACCTTTGCCCATACGGGGCTCTTATGGGCATCTTTGGATGGTTTAGTCCTTCTGTGATTGCAAGAAACGCAGATCATTGTATCGATTGTGGTAAATGTAATAAAGTTTGTATGAATCGATTAGATATAATGAATAAGAAAGAAGTATATTCTCCAGAATGCACAAGTTGTATGGCGTGTATAGACGCTTGTCCAAAGCAGGAGGCACTTCAATATCAATTTGTTAGCAATCAGAATTCATTCAAACGTTGGGCTCTACCTGTTAGTATTCTGGGAATTTATTTTGGTGTTATGTTTACTGCAATCGTGCTTGGATTTTGGCAAACGGAGTTAGATCATGAGGTATATTTACGTTTAATTCCTTATATTAATAGTATAAGTCACTAATAATCATTGGTATGTCATTGGATATAAAAAATACAGTTTTAGAAATGAAAAACCTTATCATGAAAATGATAAGGTTTATTATTTATATCTTTTTCTCTAGTACTTGCACTGCTCTGATTTTTTTCCACCAAGAAGGAAGGTTGGATTCCATTTTATTCTCAGTAGAGCTTGCACTTTTAATTTCGCATGACTTGTTACATGTATCACTATCTGATGCTAACAATCCAATTTCTAATAATTGATTTGACACAGGTGATCACTCCTATTTCTGTCATACAATTGTCGCTAGATTTTGATATTATTGTAACACATCTCCACATTAAAGGAAATACGTAAAGCTTGTAAGATTTTGTCGAAATGGTAATATTTTATACTATAATAGTAAAAAATAATGATTAGGTGACAATGAGGAGGGTAAAAATTATGATTCATTTTATAATTGAGGGTAAAGAGTTTGAGGTAGCCGATGAAGTTGGTAAAACACTATTAGAAATAGCATTTTCCAACGGAATAAGTATCAAACATGCATGTTTACAAGGGGTTTGTAGAAAATGTAGAGTACTAGTGGAAGAAGGCATGATGTTTTTAAGTGATCCATCCGACCAGGAGCAGGAAGAAATCTCCGATGAATTAGAACAGGGAACACGCTTAGCTTGTCAGAGTAAGATTGTTGGTCATGGTAAAATCGTTGTAAGTCAAGAGTAATTGCCACAACCAGTAAAAAAAGCCTCTAGGGATATCCTAGGGGCTTTGCTACGCTTACCAACATAAACCATTATGCATAATCACTTAAATGATCCAAGATGCTTGTTTCATGGTAAGTTGATCCGTCAACAGATTTACCATAAAGGCGAATCAATTGATAAAATTCGTATTTTGGGATTATGCTCCAATCATTACTATCTAATAAGCCAGGGTATACTTTATTCACTGAGAAGATTTGTGTCTTATACTTTTTTAATGCTTCAAGTTTCTGTTTACGATACAGATCTATGTCTTCCTTTATTGTGACGAACTGATCATCCACGCCTCTATCTAGCAATCCTCGACTATGATATATGCTTTTTGGTACAACGGAGTAATATACTTTAGGAATCGTGTATGTATTTTTTACAATATCTAAGGCCGCCTTTGTAGCAAAGTGTATTGCTATGTGGTCTTTGTGAAGAGATATACCATCTTCAGGGAATGTAATAATAATGTGGGGTTTAACATCTAAGATAACTTTTACAATTGATTTCACAAGTTGTTCGTTCTCGGTATCAGAGAGCATATGAAGAGTACCATCGAGAAAATCTAAATAATGGATTTGCTTTACCCCTAATATACGAGTAGCTTGAGCCATTTCCATTTCTCTATAAGCCCCTAATTCTTCTCTTGTTGTTAAGGGAGGGTCCCCTAATTTACCGGCTTCTCCACGAGTTGCACAAGCAATATGAAACTCTACATTTTTTTCTGTAGTATATTTTGCGATTGTTCCAGCGTTACCAAAGCTTTCATCATCCGGATGAGCATAAATAATAAGAATTTTTATTGGATTCATTCTTTTAGCACCTCAAAAAGATTTAGTATAATCAAGCATACTTATTTTATGTTATTATAACATGTGAAAATATATTTTGGGGGATTAGAGCCGTTTATGTATAAATCAAAACGCATCGATAATTTAGGGTCAGCTATTTTCACTGAAATGGCAAATCGCAAAAAGCAACAAATTGCTAAAGGAAAAAACGTTATTGATTTAAGCATTGGCACGCCGGACCTACCACCGCCATCGGTAGTGATTCAAGCGATGGCAGATGCCTTAAGTGATTATAATGCTTTTTATTATTCCCTAAAGGGTTCTCAACAATTATATCAATCGATTGCTTCTTGGTACCAAAAGCGCTTCTCAGTTATATTAGATACTAATACGGAGATTTTAGATTTGATTGGCTCTCAAGATGGGCTAGCACACCTGCCATTAGCTTTAATTGATCCAGGAGATATTGTTTTAGTACCAGATCCCGGCTATCCAATTTATCAAGGCAGTGTTGAATTAGCTGGAGGAAAGATTTATCCTATGCCGTTAATGGAACAAAACAGCTTTCTACCGGATTTAGATAAGATTCCTAAAGATATAGCTCAACAAGCAAAATTGATGATCATTAATTATCCGTCGAACCCTGTTGCTGCCATTGCAGGTTTAGATTTTTTTCAAAAAGTGGTCCACTTTGCTAAACAAAATAAAATTGTAGTTGTACATGACCTAGCATATTCTGAATTAGCCTTTGATGGTTACAAGCCGCCAAGTTTTCTACAAGTTACTGGTGCAAAAGATATAGGTGTAGAAATTAATTCACTCTCAAAAAGCTATAATATGGCTGGTGCAAGATTTGGCTTTATGGTAGGAAATAGAGATATTATTCAGAGTCTTGGAACTTTAAAGTCGAATATAGATTATGGTGTGTTTCATGTGGTTCAAGCTGGTGCTATCGCAGCATTAGAAGAAGATGGTAGCCATTGTGCAGACATGGCACAAATCTATCAAAAACGAAGAGATTTATTAATCGAGGGGTTTAATGATTTAGGTTGGAAAATAGAGAAACCAAAAGCATCTATGTTTGTCTGGGCTAAGAACCCTGGACAATTAACCTCTAGAGAGTTTGCGTATTCTTTACTAGAGGAAGCAGGAATTGTTGTAATTCCTGGAGATGCTTTTGGTCTTATGGGTGAAGGGTATGTTCGTATTGCTTTAGTACAAAATGATAACAAAATTAAAGAAGCAATCAAACAACTAGCACAAAGTAAAATTTCATTTTAATCGTTGGGATACGTTCTAATCAATTTATCTATCATGTTGTTTTCGTTGAGTTGATCTTTTAAACTTTCAGGTACTGTTATTGTTTTTGCATCACCGTCGCTAACAAAGCGTTTATCTGGATTCTTCTTAAAGTAATCAATCCATTGATGGAAGAAATCTGATGGAACACTTGCAGCTCGAATACGAGGTATTGCCTCTGTTTTAAAATCTATTGAATAAGGTGAAGGAGCTGGATGGGAGCCTACTAAAAAAACGCCTTTATGATGGTAGGTAAACCCTTCAAAGCTACCTTTCACTGCTAGCTCTTTATTTTTTGGATAGATTCCATAGGTTAATGCAAATGTATCCACTGGATAGTCTGGTAGTAATTTTTGTGTAGCTTGAATATTTTTTACAAGAGTTTTTTGTACATCTTCATCCGTTAACTTATTGAGGAATTCATGTCCAAATGTGTGATTCCCGATTTCCATACCCAAATTTATAATATATTCGTATTTATACCGTCTCCATTCAGGCCTATCATTTTGACGGAATGGGACAGGGTAGTAGACGTAGAATGAAGCAGCGCTACCAAAATCAGGGTGCATTTTTGCGAAATTTTCTATAATACCTACAGCACAGTCGGGATCCACAAAGAATTCGCCATTCTCTTTTTCTATTAGTCGGAAATGGCCTTCCGTTCCATCGTCAAAAGTAAGCACTACGGGTGTTTTTCCAAGCGGAACATTAATATTACCAGAGACAAAGTCACGAGCAGTCACTAGATAATAGCCTTCTTCATATAATGTTTTTAGATCGTTTTTGAAATTATTTTTGGTACGTTCCCATTCATCTTCCTTATCGCCAATAATATGATACATGAGAATCATAACTTGGCCTAGCTCATTCACTTTGTGAGAACGTAGAATATCCTCTGAAACAACTGTTTCAGTTTCTTCTATAGTACTGTCAACAGGACTGTTACTAATAGGCAGGTTAGCACTTTCCTGCAAATGTTCTGGTTGCTGTTGTTGGTCTAGCTGTTCATTGTTTGAGTTTAAGTTTTTATTTTGGCATGCAAATAAGAATACGACTGTTAAGAGTGTTATAATGCAGATAATGAAATGCGTTTGTGGTCTCTTAGTTGAAATCATTCAATGAGCTCCCATCTATCATTTTCTATCATTATAGCATAAGATAGCGTATTTAGCGGTATATACATTTTATTTAAGGGCAAATTAAGGAGGCAGAACATGGAAAATATAGCTGTCATATACGGAGGTATCTCTAATGAGAGAGATGTTTCTTTAAGAAGTGGGAAAGGTGTAATAAAAGCTCTTCAAAATAAAGGTTATCAAGTGATTCCAATGGAGTATCAATGTCATAAGACGTTGTTAAAAGAACTTCTAGATAAAAAACCAGATTTTGTTTATATTGCGTTACATGGTAGATATGGTGAAGATGGTCGAATACAAAGCTTATTAGAATTACTAGATATCCCATATGTAGGTTCTGGTGTATTAGCAAGCGCACTAGCAATGAATAAATCATTAGCGAAAAAGCATTTTGAATTCGCTGGTATTCGTGTAGCAAAAGAAAAAGTTTATCGCAAACGTGATTTCTCTGAAGATAGGCTTGTTGAGATTGTTAATGAAATTGAAAGTACGTTTAATTATCCCGTTGTAATCAAACCAAATGAAGAAGGATCCACGATTGGATTAACGATTGCTAATAATAGAAACTCTCTTCTCGAAGGCTTACAGCTAGCCGTTACATGTGCTTCAGATATTTTACTGGAAGAATATATTAAAGGTGTAGAAATCACTGTTGCTGTTCTAGGTTCGGATCAATATATCGAAGCATTACCTGTCATCGAAATAGTTCCTAAAAACGATTATTACGATTATGAGTCAAAATATGCTCCAGGTGGTTCTGAGCATATTATACCTGCGCGTATCGATGAATCTGCTACTGACACTGCAAAAAAATGGGCAGTTGCTGCTCACAAGGCTTTAGGATGTGAAACATATTCACGTGTAGACTTCATCATACCAGAGACTGGCGACCCCGTGATTTTAGAAGTCAATACTTTGCCAGGAATGACGGAAACGAGTTTATTTCCTGATGCAGCAAGAAGTGTAGGTCTACCATATGAAGATATGTTAGAGAAAATCGTTCAAATCGCACAAAAAAAATACAATAAATAATATTGACTTTTCTGATAAATTTGCTATGATTTCATAAAGACAAATAAATATCAACTCTTATCCAGAGAGGTGGAGGGACTGGCCCGATGAAACCCGGCAACCTGTATTTAATATGAGGTGCTAATTCCTGCAGTAATCTGATAGATAAGAGAAAGTCATGGTTTATACGAATCCGAAGCTTTCTCACTATGAGAAAGCTTTTTTGGTACAGTAAATTTAATATTCTCATTAATTATGGGGGAAAATGGAGGGTTACCACGTTGAGAAAAAATACTATGATTACACAGTTAGGAGTAATTAAAGATGAACAGTATGGCGCAATTAGTACACCAATTTACCATTCGGCAACCTTTCGTCATCCAGGTGTAGGACAAAGCACAGGTTTTGATTATTCAAGGACATCCAATCCAACGAGAAAAGAGTTAGAGGCTGCTGTTGCCAAAATTGAAAATGGTAATTATGGTTTTGCTTTCCCGACTGGGATGGCGGCTTTAACTGCTATTTTTGGATTGTTTAAAAAGGGAGATCATATTATCTTATCAGAAGATTTATATGGTGGAACATATCGTTTGTTGCGACAATATTTTTCTACCTTTGAAATTGAATCCGATTTTGTTGACACATCGGATATTTCACAGCTTGAGCAATGTTGGCAAACACACACAAAAGCATTGCTCATTGAAACGCCATCCAATCCATTAATGAAAATAACCGATATAAAAAAATGCGTAGAAATTTGCAAACAAAATGATGCCTTGTGCATTGTTGATAATACTTTCTTGACACCGTATTATCAAAATCCGTTAGATTTTCAAGTGGATATTGTAATACACAGTGGGACGAAATATTTAGCGGGACATAATGATTTATTAGCCGGTGTTGTGATAGTAAATGATCAAGATCTTGCTACTAGAATTGGATTTATACAAAACACAACAGGCAGTGTTTTATCACCAGGAGACTCTTGGTTATTGCTTAGAAGTTTAAAGACATTAGGACTTAGAATTGAAAGACAACAAAGTAATGCGAAACGGATAGTGGAATGGGCTGAAAGCGAAGGTAGTCAGTGGATTGATACTGTCTATTATCCTGGAGCAAGAGAATCACAAAATTATCACATTCATACCCAGCAATCAAGCGGTGATGGTGCTATGATTTCACTTCGTCTAAAAACCAGTGAATTAGCGATTGAACTTCTATCGCATATTCAAATTTTTTCCTTTGCTGAAAGCTTAGGTGGGGTAGAGTCTTTAATCACTTTACCTGCTCGCCAAACACATGCGGATATACCTGAAGAGTATCGTCTAAGACTAGGAATCACAGATGATTTATTGAGATTATCGATCGGTATTGAAGACGCAGAAGACTTGATAAATGATTTACATCAGTCATTAACTAAGTGTAAATAGCGAATAAACAAAAATGCTCAGTGCTTTAATAGCACTGAGATTTTTGTTACCTACAAAATATATGTCGGCCAATTTGTTTGATTTGCGGACGACTCCATATCCATTTACTTGTTGCTGTTATCGGATTAAAGTAGTATAAAGCACCTCCACTAGGATCCCATCCATTGATTGCATCTAAAACAGCTTGGCGTAATTGAGGGCTTTGTGGAGTTAACCAAATTTGTCCATCGTCAACGGCTGTGAATGCACGTGGTTCAAAGATAACCCCTGATACCGTATTAGGGAATATAGGGCTACGAACTCTATTCATCACAACAGCAATAATGGCTACCTGACCTATGTATGGTTCACCGCGAGCTTCACCATTTACAAGATGAACTAACAGATTGATATCTTGTGCTGAAAAACCACCTGCTGTTGCTCTAGCGGGAGTTTGGGCCGTATTACTTCGCAACGCATTCCAAGTTCGTGGTCCAACGATACCATCGACAGTTAATCCATAATCCGATTGAAACCTTCGCACTGCAGAGTGGGTACCCCAACCAAAAATCCCGTCGACATTCATTTTATAGTAACCTAATTGATTTAGACGCTGTTGTAATTCGATTACGTCGTTGCCACGTGCACCGTATCGTATCGTATTTGCCTGTGCAGACTGGATATCAAATAAGGATAATAGTACGATGTTGATTAAAAATACGAACACCAATAAGGATATTACCTTTTTGCGGCTCATAAATTTACCTCCCTTGTTTATTACTAGCAGTATTATTTGTACAAGAGAGTAAAATCATGCATTAATTAACCATGGAAATTATCTTTTGGAAATTTATACAGTGATTATGTATAGCAATTCTCTTAATTTTTAGGTATATTTTAAATATATACGTCAATATAGCTAGGAGAAATCAAATTGAACCTACGTCCAATTCTACTATCAGTCATCATCTGCTCTTTTATATTGGTAATAGGTAGTGGATTACTAATTTATCAACAAAATCAAAAAGCAGTTGTTGCAACAATTACAGAAATCAACGATTTAGAAAGTCAAGAAATTATATTTCCTAAAGCTCTGCTACCATTATTTTTTATAGAAAATCATTTACTTAGCTCGTTCATTCATAATCGATTCGATGAACAATCGATTGGGTATATTTTAAGTACCGATTTACAGTCAGTATTGAATCAACCTGTCCAGTGGTCTTATATTGAGCAGGACAAGATATATATCCTTACAATAGGGCCGCGTATTTTTTATGTCGTTAACGGAACTGATATTGGACAGGAGGGTGCGCGTTTCTTTCCAATGCGTGGTGGTATCATTCAAACCTTAGAGAATGAGACTGGTACAGAATTATACATTTCTAGTGACGTCTTGTCATATGGATTTGGCTTGAAAGTCCAAGAACATTCGAATGTAATTTATATTCATGATTTAGAAAGAGCTTTAGAACCGCAAATTAAAGAAGAAGTTATTACAACTTCAAGCGATATACCAATAAGAAACTGGAATATAGAACAACGCTACAATATATTACAGGGCTTTATTAACCCTATACCAGGTACATCTATTAGCACTAGGGCATCTCATTGGCCAGGAGCGCCACGGAGCTATAGGAATGGTGTTCATGAAGGATTAGATTTCTATACTGGAACTTCAGGGATGATTGTTAATAAACAAACACCAATTTTAGCAATGGCAGATGGAGTTGTCATTCGTGCAGACTTCGGGTATACAGAGCTTGGGGATTCTGATCGAAATGTAATTTTAGAGCTTGCTAAGCATCGTCCAATTACTCCAGAGTATATTTTAGATCAACTAAGAGGAAAGTCTGTTTGGATTCAGCATACAAATGGAGTCATTACAAGGTATGTACATTTAGATCGTATTTCAGAAAGCATAGTAGTAGGGGAAGAAGTCAAGCAGGGAACAGCAATCGGAACAGCGGGGAATAGTGGAACTAGTTATGGCGTCATAGGTAATGATGAAGGCATTCATCTACATTTAGACATTATGATTCACGGGCAGTTATTCTGGGAAGGTCTTAAAACCGAAGAAATCGTGTCATTATTAAAACGTTTGTTTGAATAGATAGAAAATGAGCCACTGGGGAGTTATAACTCATAACCAGTGGCTCTTTGTATTTGGTTTAAATTATTTATTATTTTTTTGGAAGGAAAGCATGAAGTCGACTAAAGCTTGGCAGCCTTCTTGAGTCATTGCATTGTAAATAGAAGCGCGCATTCCACCGACGGAACGATGGCCTTTAATACCAATGATTCCTTTTTCGCTTGCTTCTGCAATAAATTGTTTATCTAAATCACTATTTTGTAGTGTGAAAGTTACGTTCATTGTCGAACGGAATTCTGGAACAGCATGTCCCATATAAAATCCATTACTATTGTCAATCGCATCATAAATGATTTTTGCCTTACTTTCATTATGATCCTCAATAGCAGTGATTCCACCTTGATTCTCAATCCATCCTAACACTAGGTTTAATAAGTAAATACTGAAAGTCGGTGGTGTATTGTATAAGGAGTTATTATCTGCCATAATGTCGTATCTTTGCATTGTTGGAATCGTTTTGTTGCTTATTTCAAGTAAGTCTTTTCTAATCACTATGATTGTAACACCTGAAGGGCCTAAATTCTTTTGAGCACCAGCATAGATAAGCGCAAATTGCTTTCCATCAATAGGCTTACATAAAATATCACTTGACATATCCGCGATTAACGGAATATTATCGAACGACGGATATTCTTTGTATTGAGTACCATATATGGTATTATTTGTTGTAATATGTAAGTATGCAGGGTTTTCGCTAAGAGAAAACTTGTCCTTTAAAGGAATATAGTTATGGTTTTGATCTTTTGAAGATGCAGCTATATGTGTCGTACCAAACAGATTCGCTTCTTCGCAAGCTTTTTTAGCAAAGCTACCAGTGATTGCATAGTTTGCTTGCTTTCCTTCTGTTAATAGGTTTTGGGGAATCATTGAAAACTGACTAGAAGCCCCACCTTGTAAGAAGAGGACACGATAATTATCATCTAAGTTTAAAAGATTTTTTAAACGGGTTTCCGCTTGAAAGATGATATTCTCGAAGTCTTTTGAACGGTGACTGATTTCTATAACGGACATTCCCGTGTTATTATAGTTTAATAATTCACTTTGGGCTTGTTCTAATACTGATAATGGAATTGTGGACGGCCCTGGGTTAAAGTTGAAAATTCTTTTCGTCATAAAAAAGAAAAACCTCCTATTGTGGATCTTATGATTTTAAACTCGAATATTCATTATATTATAATCTATAATTACATAGTGGAAAAGAATTATTCACTGAAAATATGAACATTATTGTCATTATATATATTTTAGTCGGAAGGGAAGGAATTTAATGAGTTGGAATATCATCTTACCAGATGGCAAAAAAATACAAAAAGAAGGGTCATTGTACGATCTTAGTAAAAAGTTACAAGTACATTATAAGGGGCAGATCTTTGCTGCAAAAGTGAATGGTCAAATAAAAAGTCTTTTGCAGGATGAACTGAAATCTGGAAGTGTACAGTTTATTGACTATACGGATCCTGACGGTCAGAGGATTTATCAGCGAAGCCTAAAATTATTGCTATTAAAAGCAATTTACGACTTATATCCGCAGTATGTCTTATCTGTGGAACATTCTTTAGGTAAAGGAGTATATTGTCAATTACATCATTCTATGACAAACCAAGTGATTCAACTATCGAATAAAGAAATAAAACACATAGAATCTTACATGTGCAATTTAGTAGATCAGAACCTACCTTTTGTGAAGCTTAATGAAGATATTGATGATGCTCGAGATTATTTTATACATAACCAACGGGACGATATGGCAGCGCTTTTAAGCTTTAGAGATAAAACAAGTCTTACGATGTATCGGTTAGAAGATTATAAGGATTATTTATTTGGAACATTAGTACCGACGACAGGGTTTTTGAAGTATTTTGGTTTGAAATTTTATATTCCGGGTTTTATTGTTAGGTTTCCTGATGCAAGTGAACCTACAAAGCTTCCTGAATATTTGGAGCAACCGAAACTATTTGAAATATTTCGGGAGTCTCAGCGTTGGAATAATGTATTGGGAATACATACTGTAACTGACGTAAATAAACAAATATGGGCTAAAATGGTCCAAGAGCTGATACTAATTAATGAAAGTTTTCACGAGAAAAAAATTGCGAAGATTGCAGATGCTATTGCTAGCTCTAAAGATCGCTTAAAGTTAATATTAATTGCTGGACCTTCATCATCAGGTAAGACTAGTTTTGCTCAAAGATTAAGAATACAATTAAAAGTCAATGGAATTGACCCTATTCCAATTTCATTGGATGATTATTTTGTGAATAGAGAACAGACACCTATAGATGAAGACGGTAATTTTGATTTTGAATCGATAGAAGCAATTGACATTGGATTGTTCAACGAACATTTAAGTGAATTAATCAATGGGTCTCAGATTGAATTACCAACTTTTAACTTTAAGACTGGTGAAAGAGAGTATAGAGGAAAGTCTATCCAGTTACTTCCGAATCAGCCACTAATTATTGAAGGAATTCATTGTCTAAATGAAAGATTAACGAAATACATACCAAAAGGTAATAAGTATAAAATCTATGTGAGTGCTCTTACATCTTTGAACTTTGATCGACATAATCGTATTCCTACTGCAGATTTACGTTTACTAAGACGTATTGTTCGTGACCATCAGTATCGTGGCAATTCCGCTCAAAATACGATTCGAATGTGGCAATCTGTAAGAAAGGGTGAAGAGAAAAACATTTTTCCTTTTCAAGAAGAAGCGGATATTATGTTTAATTCTACATTATTGTATGAAATTTCAGTCCTAAAGACATTTGCTGAAAAATTACTTTACGAGATCCCTCTAGAATCATTTGAGTACGTAGAAGCACAAAGATTATTACGGTTTTTAAGCTACGTCGAACCGATAGAAGACACATATATCCCATGCACTTCATTTTTAAAAGAATTTATTGGTGGCAGTTGCTTGTTTGATTTATAATATTAAAATTTCTACGTAGCAGGTAGAAATTTACATCTATCATTATTGAGAAGAACATGATACAATTAGTTATGATTTTCTGAGTCTTGTAAGATATTAGAAAATATGAGGATGATTATATGAGGAAAAAATTCAAAGAAACTATGGAAGCAAACAATAAGCAAAGATTATTGGAAGAGCAATTTGAGGTTCTTCGCGTAGAATTGAATCAATTTGTGGACTCCGATGGATATTTTTTAGATAAAGATCGGATGTTAGAATTAAGCCAAAAAATAGACAAGTTACATACAGAGTATATGAAATTAAAGCTTGAGAAGAAAGAAACGGTCTAACCCTAAGTTGGGAGACCGTTTCTTTTGGCATCATCAGAATTAATAAAAATTCTGACGATAAGTAACGGCAACTAAAGCAATCGTTTCGCAAAAGGACTTAGCGAATGCTAAGCTATGTTTATAGTCGCTAAGCGATATACTATATTTCGTCTAATTATTATGGTAAAACATACACAGTAACATTTTGTCTACCAAAAGTTCGGGCTTCGCGTAGAGTTGCAGTATATAAGTCTATTTTGTTACCCTTTACTGCACCGCCAATATCTGCAGCCACAGCGTATCCATAGCCCTCAACATACAAGTGTGTGCCAAGCGGGATTACACTCCTGTCAACAGCTACGACTCCTACTCTAGTAGTTAGTCCAGTATAGGTTACATTTGATAGCTTTGTCTCAGAACTATTAAAAGCAGTCGCTTGCATAGTGAGTTGTTTTGTATAAGCGACAGGAACTCCATTGATTGAAATCGTATTAGAATCTTGTTGTATTGAATTATTTGATAAAATAACTCTATCAATCAGAACTGCAGCCTCAGCTCGGGTCGTAAATTGACTTGGGCGAATCGTTTGATCTGGGTATCCAGAAACAAAATTATTTTTGATAGCGTAAGCAAAATAATGTTCTGCCCATTCTACAATCGATTGTTTATCTTTAAAATTTGCAAGTAAATCTCTGCGTTCTTGCCACCCTAGGATGTGCTTTACATTCAATTCTCCTGAAGCAGTAGTTAACATTTTTACTAATGCATCTCTGCGAACAGGATCTCCAGGTCGAAACTGTTGATTCCCAACACCATCTACAATTCCTAATCGATGCGCTATGTTAATATATGGTGCAAAAGCATCATTCATATCAACATCAGAAAAAGAAGGTGGGTCAAAATCTACCCAATAAAGTCCTTTTGCTAATAAAAGCATATGAACAAACTCAGCTCGACTAATAGGAGCACTAGGCATGAATTGCTGTTCTACTCGATAATTAATAGCACCTAAAGAGTAGAGGCGATCAATAGATTCATAGGCAAAATGATTCAAAGGAACATCAATAAAATATGGATGATGATTTATTTCTACAGGCTCTTCAGCTAAATTATCTTCGCTTACTTGTTCAATTTGTTCTTGTTGCCCATTGATAGGAGTCTGTTCTTGGTTGATAGGTACTGATAATTCTGCGTAAACAGTGGTGCTTCCTAAACCTATAAATAGACAACAAGTGAATAATATGAGTATTCTAGTAGATACTTTCCTCATTTAATTCTCCTATTCATTTTTTTGTACATTATATCATAACCTATAAAAATATCATAATCTACTAAACTCAAGATTAGAAGAGTATCGCAACATAAGATTAGAAAAATGTTATGCTTTCTTATATAGTACTTATATAGTACAATATTAAGAAAAGATAATTTTTTTGGAGGGTTCGATAATGCCTTTTTTCTCAAAGAAACAACAACCGAAAGCAAAAATTAAAATTGTTAATTTCCCTACAACAGGTACTCTCTATCGAATTTCAGACCAAACCGTTCAAACTAAAATTAGCTTCATGAAATTATCGAATCTACAAACTGAGAAAATGGGCAACATGAAAGCTTTATTAAACGTACATGCGGATTATATTGTAAACGCTTTTTATGATGAGATTCTGCAGGTACCAGAGCTTAAGCAGATTATTCAAAAAAATAGTAACGTAGATAAACTACGGAAAACCTTTAAGTGGTACTTAAATTCTATCGCCGAAGATAGTATTAATGATAAATATGTCAAAGAAAGACAAAAAGTTGGTCAAGTACATGATCATGTGAATCTTAAGCCGGAATGGTTTATGGGAGCTTATCATATTCTTAGAAAAAATATCATTCCTCTAATTGTAGATGAATATCAACATGATCCACAAACCTTATCAGATTCAATTATTGCTTTAGATAATATAACTTCTTTTGATAATATACTAATGATTGAGGAATACATTAAGAGTTTTACATCTCAAATGTTAGAGATAGATCAAGTGAAACAAATTCAGTTTCAATTACAAAACGATAGTCAAAACCTTGCTGCCGCAGCAGAACAAACGACTGCATCAGCAAATGAAATGTCACATACAATGACAAATATCCGTCAAGAAGCCTTAGAGGCAGCATCATTTACTAATAAAGTAATGGAACTAGCTAAAAAGGGTGGGGAACAGATAAAAGCAGTTACTGAAGCAATGAAGGAAATTGAAGAAGA
Organism: Desulfuribacillus stibiiarsenatis; assembly: GCF_001742305.1. Lineage (NCBI taxonomy): Bacteria > Bacillati > Bacillota > Desulfuribacillia > Desulfuribacillales > Desulfuribacillaceae > Desulfuribacillus > Desulfuribacillus stibiiarsenatis. Next base: position 86,416 of record NZ_MJAT01000036.1, read on the forward strand.
TTTTGGAGATATGCAAAAAAATGTATCTGGGTTAAATGAAAGCTCAGAACAGATTGCTAAGATTATTGATACAATTAGCCAAATCGCGAGTCAAACCAATCTCTTAGCGCTGAACGCGTCAATAGAAGCAGCTAGGGCAGGGGAGCATGGTAGAGGATTTGCAGTTGTAGCAGAAGAGGTTAGAAAATTAGCTGAAGACACGGATAAGGCGCTTAAAGACATTGCGATTAAAATACAAAAATCCCGTAAAGATACAACGGAAGTGCTTGTTGCAATGGGAAGAGCTAGTAAATCAGTCAATGAGGGTACCGATATAACTGAGCAGACGATTGAAGGATTTAAGAGTATCATCGATTCTGTTAAATCAAGTTTAGAGATTACTGAACGAGTAGCAGATGGGATTGATTATAACGCGAATATTGCGCAACAAATTAAAGATGCTTCAGAAAACGTTGCAATGTTAGCCGAGGGACTGGCGGGACTTGCTGGTGAGTTGAGTCGTTAAAGTGTTTAGCGTGTTAACAATGTAAAATTAGGCGTATGCAGATTTAGCGATGCATACGCCTAATTTATTGCTTAAATTTTACTGATTGACGCGGAAATGGGCTAACCTTTTAAAAACTTTCTGCGCAACGATAGTAACAATTACCACTAAAGCTAAATCTTTTGGAAGAGGAGTTAAGACTCCAACCTTAATTGCGTTCGCAAAACTAATTGGCGATAATGATACATAATTTAATATTAAGTATAAATAGACAACGCCAATTGTGTAGATCACTGTTAGGCCGGCTAAGTTAGCTAGTAAGAATGTTATGAGATTCTTATCTTTCCTCATTTCAATAATCTTACCAATGATAAAACTCCCAACAACGAAGCCTAAAAGATAGCCAAAAGTTGGCTGGAATATATATCCGAATCCGCCACCTTTAGTGAATACGGGAATTCCAATAAGTCCAAGTGTGACATACAAAATTTGGCTTAATGCTCCCATTCTACTACCAAGCAATGCCCCGGATAAAATAACAAACAACGTTTGAAACGTTAGACTTACAATCGGCGTAGGAATCTTAATAAATGCACCAATAATAGTAAGAGCAGTAAACATCGGAACAAGTACAATATAATAAGTTCTAATTTTTTGTTTTTGGTGATTGTGTGTTAAATCCATTGCTTCACCTCCCTTTTATGTATAGTATATGATTATAAATCAAACATATGTTAACCGTTTCGTTATTTCGAGTTAACATATAAATGAGAATACGCTACTAGATTATAATTGTCAATCCTATAATTATTGATTACAATAGTTAAAATTAACTTTTCCCATTGGGGTGACTGATATGATAAAGGAAACGTTTGCAATATGTTCGCTTGATTGCCCAGATACATGTCGTTTAAAAGTAAAAATTAATGATCAACATATGATACAAAGCATTGAAGGAGACAAAGAGCATCCCATAACTCAAGGTTTAATATGTAATAAGATGAGATTTTATAAGGATCGTATCTATCATACTGAACGAATTAAAACACCGCTCAAAAGAATCGGGAAAAAAGGAGAAGCTAAATTCGAACCGATTTCTTGGGATGAAGCGCTTGACATCATATATGATAGATTTCAAGATTCTATTGATAAATACGGGTCAGAAAGTATTTTACCTTTTAGTTACGCTGGCACAATGGGGATCATCAATAACAGTTCGATGGATCGAAGGTTCTTTCATAGATTAGGAGCTAGTAGATTAGATCGTACAATTTGTGCTTCTGCTGGTTGTACTGGTTATTTTTATACAATGGGTGAAAGTAAAGGTGTTGACCCTGAGCATACAGTAAATGCTGAATATATTATTATTTGGGGAACTAATACTGTAAGTACAAATTTGCATCAATGGCAGTATGTCAATCGTGCAAAAAGAATGGGTGCCAAGGTAGTAGTAATCGATTCACATAGAAACAAAACGGCAAAATTAGCAGATTGGTTTTTGCAAATAAACCCTGGAACTGATGGTGCCTTAGCATTGGCAATCATGCATGTCTTAATTAACGATAACTTTATAGATAAACAATTTATAGAAAACAAAACAACAGGATTTGACTCATTAAAAATGCAAGTTCAGTCTTATGATCCAGAAACAGTAGCGAAAATTACGGGAATATCAAGTGAACATATCTTTCAGCTTGCTCGAGAATATGGCAAAAATCAGAAAAGTTTTATACGAATTGGGAATGGGTTACAGCATCATGTAAATGGCGGTATGGCAACTAGAAATATATCCTGTTTGCCTGCTCTAACAGGAGCCTGGAAATATAAGGGCTGCGGAGCATTAAAAAGCAATTCAGAATACTTCAATATAAATAAAAAACATTTAGAATATGCAAATATGGATATCAAACCTGCTAGAAGTATAAATATGAATCAGCTAGGAGAAGCACTGTTAAATGCTTCGAATCCGAACATTCATTGCATTTTCGTATATAATTCTAACCCTGTAACAGTAGTTCCTAATCAAAATCTAGTGATACAAGGGTTTATGCGCGATGACCTGTTTACAGTTGTCCATGAACAATTTATTACAGACACAGTTAAATATGCTGATATTGTTTTGCCAGCTCCAACAAGCTTTGAATATTTAGATTTATATAGGTCATATTGGCATCTATACTTACAATTATCTGAACCAGTGATTCCATTGCAAGGGGAAGCGATTCATAATACTGAATTATTCAGGCGTTTAGCGAAACGATTTGGTTTTCACGAATCATGTTTTACAGATTCTGATGAGGAGCTAATGATTCAGGCTTTATCAGATATGATTCCCAATAAAACTGGTCGTGAAATATTACAAGTACTAAAAGAAAAACAATATATCAAAGTTAAGTCAGAGAATGCTTGTACAGAATTTCTATCGAACTTAAAGACGCCAAGTGGTAGGATTGAGCTAGATTCTATTGCTATGAAGAATGAAGGGCACTCGTCTGTGCCATCATTTACTAGAATTCAAGAGTTAGTCTTACAGGATACGACAAGATATCCGCTCGTTTTAATCAATGCACCGAATCACATGTTTCTAAATTCCACTTTCGCTAATGCTAGTGTCTCTAAAGAATATGAAGGACGACCAATGTTAGAAATGCATCCTTTGGATGCTGTCAGTAGGAGTATTGACGACAACTCAGTTGTTGAGATTCGTAACGAGAGAGGATCCTGTAGAATTCACATAAGAGTTACTAAGGACGTTCCACAGGGTACTGTAATCAGTTTAGGTTTATGGTGGAATGAATCATATATAGACAATAGTAATTTAAACCAATTTGTTTCTCAGCAACTTTCAGATATGGGAGATGGACCAATCTTTTTTAGTACATTTGTTGAGGTAACTAGAGTGTTTGAATGAGTTATGAGGTGTCGATTATGGAATGGCAACCGTATCGGTTAGTGGAAGGCAGAAAACTAAGACGGGGATTTACAACTGGGGCGGCTGCTACAGCTGCTACTAAAGCTGCATTAGAATTACTTAGCCGGCAATTCGTATCATCCAAAGTTGATATTTCTCTGCCAACGCAACAAGAATATACTGTCTCTATACCTATTGATAGTTGCTTTTATAATAAAGATGGCTCCGTTACGGCATTCGTTATTAAAGACGGGGGAGACGACCCGGATGTAACGAATGGTATAAAAATTGGTGCTACAGTGAAATATGTCTCATTTCTTAACCATACGGATACAACTTTAGACGAATCTAACCAAGCTATACACATTAATGGTGGTACAGGAATAGGAATCGTAACTAAACAAGGTCTGAAAGTTCGTGTAGGAGAGCATGCAATTAACCCAGTACCAAGGCAAATGATAAAAAATGTCGCTAAAACCTATGCTCAAAGGGGAAAGACTATTAATATTACCATTTTTGTTCCTGAGGGAGAGAAAATTGCTCATAAAACATTAAATCCTGCCTTAGGTATTATCGGTGGTATATCAATTCTTGGAACTACAGGAATTGTTGAGCCGATGTCGGAGGAAGCATATAAAGAATCCTTAGTCCCGCAGTTAGATATGGTACAAGCTTTAGGATATGATACTGTTTTTCTTACTCCTGGGAGGCGCGGGCAGTTAACACTGAATTCTTTCGGAATTCCTTTAGAACAGACGGTTCAAATGAGTAACTTTGTTGGGTATATGTTGAAAGAGTGTCAAATTCGGAAATTTAAGAAAGTCATTTTGTTTGGCACTCAAGGAAAGTTAATCAAACTTGCCGGGGGGATTTTTCATACACATCATCGCGTCGCGGATGCGCGTATTGAGATTTTAATCAGTGAAGCTGCGCTCAACGAAGTTCCTATTGATTTATTATTTCAATTACGCAATGAAGTGACGATTGAAGCGAGTGTAAAGCTTTTACAAGAACATGGGTATCATGTAGTTCTGCAAAAGCTTTGTGAAAAAGCTGCGATGAAAGCCGCTGATTATATTCAAAATGAAATAGAGATAGGTGTAGTATTTCTTGATATAGATGGCAAAATTGTTGCAAAGAGTAATTCCGTAGATCAATGGTGGTGAAGTAGTGAATACTCAGTCAAGTAAAAAAATATATGTCATTGGTATGGGGTCGGGTGATCGTGACTATATCTTACCAATCGCTTTGCGAACAATTAAAAAAGTAGCTATTTTAATAGCAACTCAACGTATTTTAGATATGTACGCACAAGATCAACATACGACACTTGTATTAAATAAAAATATAAAATCAACGATAGAGTTTGTAAGAAAAATGGAAGAAGATGTAGCTTTTTTAGTAAGTGGTGACCCGTTATGTTACAGTATTTTACCATATCTACAAAAAAATTTTAGCCAAGAATCTATTGAGGTAATACCAGGAATTAGCTCAGCACAAATTGCTTATAGCAAGTTTAAAATACCTCAACAGGATGCTCCTGTTGTTTCTATTCATGGAAGGGATAAGTCATTACTTGATAGTTATATCCATAAGTATTCAAGGTTCGCTTTATTAATAGATCAGGATATGACTGTGCAAGAGATTGCTAGTAAGATTATAGATTACGGATATCATTTAGCGGAAATTCACATTGGGGATTGTTTAGGAACTGACAAACAAACTCTTGTAAAAGGACTAGCAGAGGATATTATCCATTGGAACCAACAATTTACGAATAGTGTTCTTTTAATAGATTTGCACAAAGAAAAAACGAATAAAGAAAAACATATAAACAAAGGTCATAGGATTTTTGCTCCCGGGATAGATGATTGTCACTTTATACAAGGTGATATTCCTATGACAAAACAAGAAATACGTTCGATTCTCTTATCTAAGCTTGTGTTTCCAAAACACGGTGTTTTTTATGACATTGGCGCAGGTACAGGTTCTATTTCTATAGAACTAGGACTCATGCAAGATGTTCAAGAGGTTCACTCTATGGAGAGAAACCATGCGGCAATCCAACTATTAAAACAAAATATACAAAAATTTGCAGTAGATAATATTCACGTACATCACGGAGAGGCTTCTGAGATTATCCCCGAATTACCATTAGCAGATGGCATAATAGTAGGGGGCAGTGGAGGGTACCTGCAAGAAATTCTGCACTCTTCCTATAAGCAATTGAAAGCTAATGGAATCCTAGCGATTACTGGTGTAACTCTTGAAACCCCATACCTTGCAACACAAATATTGGAAGGTTTGGGGATGAAAGTGGATATCTGTTCTGTTAACATTTCAAGAGCAAGTCAATCAGGATCTTATCATCTTTGGAAATCTAATAATCCTGTATTTATCATATGGGGTTGTAAAGGAGAATTATAGATATGAAACTCTATGGGGTAGGTGTTGGGCCAGGTGACCCAGATTGGTTAACTATGAAAGCAGTTCATGTAATACAAGAGGCTGATATAATAATGACACCAATCTCTAATCAAGATAAACAAAGTATCGCGTTATCTATTGTTGAAAAATATATCACAAACCAAAAAATTCATAGGGTTATTTTTCCGATGACAAGTGATCCGATACGGTTACAAGTAGCTTGGGAAGAAGCGCGTAACGATTTAGCACAATTTCTCATGGAAGGAAAAACTGTTGCCTTTATCACGTTAGGGGACCCGCTTTTGTATAGTACTTTTATATATCTTAAACATTCTATTCAAGAGCAACTTTCGAATTTATCGATTGAAGTAGTACCGGGGATTCCTTCATTTGTAGCTTTATCGGCAATGGCACAAATACCAATTGCAGAACGTGATGAAAATCTTGTCGTTATTCCAGTGATTCGTTCTCTTGATGAAGTGAAAAAAGCGATTGAATTACATGATAATATTATCTTAATGAAGATAAACAAAGATTATCCGGCCATAGTAGAACTTCTGGACGAGATGCAATTACTAGATTGTTGTTGGGTCGGTCAACGGATTGGAATGGAAGACAGTATCATTACGAACCAACCTAAAGAATTATTGAATGGTAAATTGGATTATTTAACAACTATGATGATTAAGAAAAAAAGGTAGGTGTGGGAATGTCCACAGTTATGTTTGTAGGTGCAGGACCAGGAGACATTGAATTAATAACGTTAAAGGGGTTAAGGGCATTACAATCAGCAGACATAATTATATGGGCTGGTTCCTTAATTAATCCTGAGATCCTTACATATGCAAAGAAAGACGCAGTAATCTTTAATAGTGCTACTATGAATTTACAAGAAATCGTTGGTTGTATAGTTGATCATTATAATAAGGGCTATAAGGTTGTAAGGCTTCATACAGGCGACCCTAGTATTTTCGGAGCGATAGATGAACAGATAAGGGAATTAAGGAGAAATAATATCCCTATTGAGGTGATTCCTGGTGTCAGTTCATTTACTGCGGCTGCCGCTTCTATACAAAAAGAACTAACACTTCCGGAAGTATCACAAACAATTATTATCTCTAGAATATCAGGCAAAACTCCTGTTCCAAATAAAGAAGATTTAGCATTGTTGAGTATGCATCAAGCGACCATGTGTATTTTCTTAAGTGTTCATTACATACAAGAAGTAGTCGATAAATTGTTAGCAGGTTATCCAGAATCGACACCAATTTTTGTTGTTGAAAAAGCATCTTGGCCTGAGCAACGGATAGTCAAAGGTACTTTAAACAATATTGCAGAGAAGGTTAAAGAGGCAGAAATCAAAAAAACAGCTATGATTCTTGTAGGGAATGCATTAAATGATGAACTAGCAACTTGCTCTTTATTATACGATCAATCCTTTCAACACGAGTTCCGTACGGGAGTGAAACTATGAAAATAGCGATTACTTGCCTTACTCAAAATGGCTATCATATGGCAACTCAAATCGTGAAACAGCTGCGTGAAGATACAGCAGCTACTATTTTTGTGACGAGCAGATGCTATGATTCTATTACTGTAGACTCCGAGTTGGGAAAGTACGTTCAGATTATAAATGATGATATAGGATTGAAAAAAACGTTCCAAAGCAAATTTCATGAATATAATCACTGGACTATGATTATGTCTTTAGGTATTGTATTTCGAATGGCACCAACTGTCTTAATCGATAAATTTTCTGATCCATCGATTACAGTTATTGATGATGCGGGTCAATTTGCAGTCGCTGTATGCTCCGGTCATTGGGGTGGGGGCAATGAATTCACAAAATATATAGCTACAATTATCAATGCTGTGCCCGTGATTACTACTGGTACAGATACTTGGATGTTACCAGCTGTTGATGTCATAGCGAAAAATATTAATACTAGGATCTCTAGAGATACAGTTTTAGCTATTAATAGCGCTATCATCCATAGAATGCCTGTATACTTTTGGAGTGATTGGGAAGCGGACGTTTTATTGGATGCTTATTGTCAATTCAATCAGCATGAACATATACATTTTACAAAAATTATTTATCATCAGAATCATCATCCGACAGTTACAAAGCTGGTTAAAGATTCATCAAATGGAGTTAATTGTGGAAAATACAGGGAACCGATTCATGTGATTATCACGAATTCGAATCACAATCTGTTATTGAATAGTAATATCAAGGAACTGTTAATTGATAAAAACTTGAATTCCAATTATTATATCCTAACGCCAAGAAACATTATTCTTGGTATTGGTTGTAAGCGCAATACACCAGCTGATATGATTGAACAGTGTATATTAGATGCTTGTCATCAAGCGAACGTTAGTATTGATTCAGTACGGGCGATTGCATCGATAGATTTAAAACAGGATGAGTTAGGAATACAATACGTAGCGGAAAAATATAATTGCTCTTTTCTTACTGTCACGAAGGAACAAATATTAGTGTGGGAACAGCATCACGAAGGAAAATTTTCTAAGTCACAGCAAGTAAAAGACAAGGTAGGAGTGAATTGTGTATGCGAACCAGCAGCAATGATTGTTGCGAATCAAGGGAAAGTAATCTTGCCAAAAACAATTTACAAAGGTGTCACAATCGCGTTAGTCGAGGAAAAGTTTGGGTTATTGGCTTAGGACCTGGGGATCATCAGCTTATGAGTTATCAAGCAAAGCATGTATTACAGGAGTCAGAAGTAGTTGTAGGTTACACTACGTATATAGAGTTGATCCAAGATATAATCGCTCCTCATCAAACGGTAATCCGTTCGCATATGAAAAAGGAAGTAGAACGTGCTCTAGAAGCACTAGAAGAAGCGAAAGCTGGTAAGGTCGTTTCAGTAATTTCTAGTGGAGATGCAGGGATATATGGGATGGCAGGATTAATTCTAGAGTTATTGTATAAGAATAATCTAGAAGAATATATAGAGGTGGAAATTGTACCTGGGATTTCAGCCGTACAAGCTGCTGCCGCTCGATTAGGGGCACCGTTAATGCACGACTTTGCATGTATCAGTTTGAGTGACTTACTAACTCCCTGGCAGACAATTGTAAAAAGGATTCATCATGCAGCTCAAGGGGACTTTGTAATTGTTTTATATAACCCGAAGAGTAAGAAGCGAATCGAGCAAATACAAGAAGCAGTTGATATTTTGTTACAATACAAAAAAACAGATACTCCTGTTGGAATTGTCAAATCCGCTTATCGTGAAGGGGAAGAAGTACATATTTCGAGTTTGGAGTCATTACTAGAGCATGAGATTGATATGTTTACTACCATTATTATAGGAAATCAATCAACTTTTATGAATAAGACACACATGATTACTCCTAGGGGTTATAATATTCATGAGTAACCCGCTTGGATATCGAATATTATTGTTTGGTGGTACTCAAGAGTCTCGAGAATTCGTAATGGATTTGAAAAACAATCATCCAGATCTTTTTGATTCTACCATTGTTTCAGTAACGTCATCTTATGGCGCTAGTTTGTTACCATGTGGAACTCAAGTCTATATTCAACGGTTGAACGTGGAGGATATGTTGCAATTTTGCTTAGTGCAAAAGGTAAGATGTATTGTTGATTTGAGTCATCCATTTGCAGCCCAGGTTAGTATTAATGCTATAGACGCATCGGAAAAGTTAAAAATTCAATACATTCGTTTTGAACGCGAACCGATACACATTTCTAATTTATCTCATCATGCCAATGATAACCTGCATATTGTATATAGCTATGAAGAAGCTGCAAAAGTAGCGTTTTCTTTAGGTGAGAGAATACTTCTTACTACAGGTAGTAAGACTTTAAAGGTTTTTGTTGATTACCGTACACCTAATAAACACTTGATGGTACGTGTATTACCAACTTCAGAGGTGATTACTATATGTGAATCGCTTGGATTCACACCCGATCATATTATCGCCATGAAAGGGCCTTTTTCCAAAAAAATGAACCAAATGATCCTAGAGGACTATAAAATAGATGTAATGGTAACGAAAGAAAGTGGCGCTACTGGAGGATTTGCAGAAAAGGTTGAAGCCGCTTTAGAAATGAATATAAAAGCTATCGTCATAGCAAGACCTAATATTCAATATCCATTCTATACAAATGCATTTGAAGATATCTATAAAAAAATTTACGAGGTGGCGTAATGAAAGGTATTATTATCTTAGGACATGGTAGTAGGAATAAAGATTCAATCGCTGAGCAAAATCAAGTGATTCCTATGATTCAAGAAATGCTACCAGATTATACAGTGAGAAATGCGTTTTTTCAACTATGCGAACCAAAGTTTGAAGATATATTAAATGAAATGATTCAAGATGGCTTTCAAGATATCACGGTTATGCCATTACTTTTATTTGCAGGTGTTCATGTGCAAACAGATATTCCTGAACTGATCCAGGAATACCGTAGTCAATATCCGGACATTTCATTTGCGTTAACAAAGCATATTGGAGCCCATAAAAAAATAGCAGAGATAGCTGTTGAAAGAATAGTAGATGGTGATATTGATGCGTAATTATATTCACAATCCAATGAAAATTGAAGATACTAGTTTTGATATTATTAATAATGAACTTAACGAGATGGGAAAACAAGTACCACAAGAGTTTCAACATATCATTCATAGGGTTATACATACCACTGCAGATTTTGAATATGCAGATCTTCTGCATTTCTCTGATGGGGTCCTACAGGTCATCGAACAAGCTCTTAATCATGGTTGTAATATCATAACAGATGTACAAATGGTTTTAGCAGGAGTGAACAAGAAGACATTACAGAATATTGGTTGCCAAACGTATTGTTTTATTTCCGATTCACAAGTGGAGTCATTAGCCAAGGAGCAATCCATTACTCGGTCAATGGCGTCCATACAGTTTGCCAAACCTTATTTACCGAATAGTATTGTACTCATTGGAAATGCACCTACTTTTTTATTTGAGTTATTGTCTGCCATTGAAAATGAATCCCTTAGACCTGCAGCAATTATAGGAACTCCTGTTGGTTTTGTGGGCGCCGTAGAAGCAAAGGAGCTTTTACTGCAACAATTGAATATTCCATTTATAGTTTCACGCGGAAGAAAAGGTGGGAGTCCAGTGGCTGCTGCTATTTTAAATGCAATTTTGAAACAAAGAATGAACCAAAGGGCTTAGATATGAAAAATCAATTTGTGATTGCAGCAACACATAGTGGTTGTGGTAAAACAACAATTACATTAGGGCTATTAAAAGCATTGATAGATAGAGGATATGATGTGCAAAGTTTTAAATGTGGTCCTGACTTCTTAGATCCAATTTTGCATGAGTATGTGACGAATCGTCCTTCCAATAATTTGGATACGTGGATGTTAGATGAGGTTAGCAATCGAAAGATATTTCATAAATATGCTAGTAACTGTGATATCTCAATCATCGAAGGAGTCATGGGAACTTTTGATGGAAGTGAAGGGGTTGGTCAAAAGGGTAGTACCGCCGATTTAGCAAAACTACTGTCATTGCCTGTGCTCCTTGTTGTTGATGCACAGGGCATGGCTGGAAGTATTGTACCTTATATTGCAGGTTTCCTACAATGGGATTCGGGAATTCGATATTGTGGTATTCTGCTAAATCGAGTCGGTAGCGAAAGTCATGGAAACCTATTGAAAGGTTTAATCGAAGAAAATTTAAACGTACCAGTGATTGGATTCTTACCTAAAAATCCTGACATTACACTACCTTCAAGGCATTTAGGATTACGTACTGACTATAACGTTGATGTTTGGTCAGAGACAATTCAATTGATAGCTAATTTTATTGAAAAGCATGTTAATATTGAAGAACTGTTACAATATACAGCAGTACCACAGAACTCTAATACAATTCAGGAAGAGCTAGTCACTGAAACAATACAATATAGTATAAATAGGTTAATTAAGACTGAAGAATCTCATAGTGACGAAAAAATTACTATTGGGATTGCTAAAGATGAGGCATTTAAATTTTATTATCATGAGAATCTAGAACTATTGAAATCTTCCCAAATAAATCTTGTTGAATTTAGCCCGCTGAATGATTGGACCCTTCCCGATGTAGATGCTATATACATTGGTGGTGGCTATCCTGAAGTATATAAAGAGCAATTAGCCCATAATGCTGGTTTTATCAAAAATCTAAGAGATAAAATTAACGATGGAATGCCTGTTTTTGCTGAATGTGGCGGATATATGTATCTGGCAGAAGCTATCGATGGGGTTCCAATGGTAGGTGTGGTTCCAGGCAAAATTACCATGGAATCACGTTTTCAAGCATTGGGATACGTAGAAGCATTAACGGCATCTGAAGGTTTTATGATGCAGGGGATTCCTATAAGAGGGCATGAATTTCATTATTCAAAACTTACCTCAGAGATACCAGCAGATCAACAAAAACCTGCATTTCAATATTTAGGACGTAAAGCAGGCAAGATATCTGGTTATCATTCCAATCATATATTTGCTAGCTATGTTCATGTACATTTTCTTAGTAATATTGATTTTGTCTCTTCGTTCGTTAATGCCGCTTACTTGTATCGAAATCAGTTGAAACAAAGACAAAATAGCATTGAAAATCAATTGAATATTCAAGTCCATACGGGAAATGGTAAAGGGAAAACCACAGCTGCAATCGGGAATGTGATTGCGCGATTACCAAATAAGGCAGGTATTGTACAATTTCTTAAAGGCTCAAGAGACACTGGTGAAAAAATAGTATTCTATCATTTAGAACAAGTAGACTTATTTACATGTGGCACTGGTAAATTTATAAGAAACTCAAATCCAACACAAGATGATTATCGGGAAGCTGAGAATGGCTTGCTTAAGGCAAACGAGTTCGTGAAAAACCCAAGTTACAAAACAATTGTGCTTGATGAGATATCCCATACAATTAACAAAGGATTAATCTCAATCACTGATATCTTAGAGTTAATACGCTTAAAGTCACCGGAAACGTTACTGATTTTAACTGGTCGTGATATGCCTAATGAGCTAATGGAAGTAGCAGATTGTGTTATGCACTATCGTCAAGAAAAACATCCATATGAGAAAAATATACAAGCTAGAAGAGGGATTGAATATTAATGATTTACTCAATTAGTGGCGGTGCCCGAAGTGGAAAAAGTAAGTTTGCTGAAGCGCTTGCATTGCAATTATCTGAAAAATATCAAACCGAAGTTATATATATTGCCACCTGTGAGTTCGTTGATGAGGAAATGGCAGACAGGGTAAAGCGACATGTAGAGCAACGGCCTAGCGATTGGAAAACGATAGAAGAACCGATTAAATTAGAAAATATGATTGCTAGTTTTAAAAGCGAAAATATCATTCTAATTGATTGCTTGACTTTATGGATATCAAATCTCCTCGTTAGAAACCACACAGAAGAGGAAATAATAGAACGTTTGCACGCACTGTGCCAATACATGAAAACAACTTCTCATCAATGTATTTTTGTCACCAATGAGGTTGGGTTAGGAATTATACCATCAAATGAATTATCTCGGAAGTTTCGAGATATTGCTGGCTTATCAAATCAAATACTTAATTATTATGCAGATGAGAAGATTTTTGTTCTTTCCGGAATACCAATTGATTTAAAGAAAATATCGTGGGAAGGGGTGTAATGCTCAATGAAGATACCTGCTATTATGCTCCAAGGGACATCTTCTGATGTTGGGAAAAGTATTCTTGCTACAGCGTTATGTAGAATTTTTAAGCAGGATCAGTTTGCAGTTACACCTTTTAAATCTCAAAATATGGCATTAAATTCTTATATTACAGCTGATGGTGGGGAAATTGGTCGTGCACAAGCAGTACAAGCTTTTGCAGCGGAAGTCACACCTACAGTCGATATGAATCCGATTCTACTTAAACCTAGCCGTGAAATGATGGCAGAGGTAATAGTTCACGGGAAAACTGTAGAAAACATGAGTGCAAAAGCATATCGAAATCATTTCATTGATCAAGCATTACAATCTATTAATTTATCTTTGCAAAGACTGCAAAACCAATATGACGTAATTGTTATAGAAGGAGCAGGGAGTCCGGCAGAGATTAATTTGAAAGACCGAGATATAGCAAATATGAAAATAGCTGAACTAGCAGACGCTAAAGTAGTCCTTGTAGCAGATATTGATAGAGGCGGGGTGTTTGCCTCTATTGTTGGAACGTTAGAATTACTATCACAACAAGAACGAGACAGAATTATAGGTTTTATTATTAACAAATTTCGTGGGGATATTGAGCTTTTACAGCCTGGTCTTACATGGTTAGAAGAACGTACAGGTAAAAAAGTGCTAGGTGTCGTTCCCTATATCACAAATTTGAAGATCGAAGCTGAGGACTCGCTTGCGTTAACCAAAACATATCAATCTTCGCAACAAAAGTTCAAACAGTGTACTGTAAGGGTTGGGGTTATACAATTCTCTAAAATATCAAATTTTACAGACTTTGATTGTTTGCAGTTAGAAGCAATGATAGATTTACAATTTATTCAATCAACTGATCTAGAGACGAATTTCTTAGACTTTGATGCGATAATATTACCTGGCACGAAAAACACGATGGACGACTTATATCAACTTCAGATCTCTGGCATAGATAGAAAAATCATTCAATATGCAAATGATGGTGGATTAGTGATTGGGATTTGCGGAGGATATCAGATATTAGGCAAACATCTCTATAATCCGCATAGTAATGACTCGGAGATTGAATATTTAGAAGGATTAGGTCTGATTCCTGTGGAAACTCGATTCGAAAAAACGAAGATTACGCAACAGGTCGTAGGAGAATTTGTAGACTCATTATTCTCCGACACGCATAATTGCCTAGGAAAGACAGTAAAAGGGTTTGAAATTCACACAGGAAGAACGGAATATTTAGAGAATGCCATTCCGCTCATTAAAATACGTTTACGTTCGAACACCCCTACTGATAGTTTGGATGGTTGTCGGAATCAAATGGGAAATGTATTTGGTAGCTATTTTCATGGGATTTTTGATAATGATATATTTCGCCGAATGTGGATAAATTATATGATGATTCGAAAGGGTCAAAAGCCATTGGATCAGTCTGATTTTATCAAGTACGAGGGTAGTCATGACTATCAATTCGATCAACTAGCAAATATTGTTAGAGAAAACGTGAATATTGAAACTATTTATCAACAGATTTCTTTGTATAAATAAATACAACAAAAATCGTAGACACGAGGCGATCTATGTTTTTTTCATCAAGTATTGTGATCTTTGCAATTATGGTTGACCGTTTTATTGGAGATCCTAAGAGATATCATCCCGTAGTGCTTATAGGGTATATGATTAGTAAATTAGAGCAAATTCTTTATCCACAGTTAGCAGGAACCCCATTCGTCAAAAAGTTTTTAGGTGGTGTTTTAGTTAGTACTGTGATTATTTTTACTTGGGTTGTCTCTTACTACGTCTATATATTAGTATTCGCCATTCATCATTGGCTTGGTTACGCGATTGCAATATATCTCATGTCATTAACAATGACTTGGAAGGGATTAAGGGATGCTGCAGTCTCAATCTATATGCTATTAATGGATAATCGAGTACAAAACGCCAGACATGAAGTAGGGATGATAGTAGGAAGAGATACTGTAGAACTAAATGATTCGGAAATCAGCCGGGCTACCATCGAATCCGTATCGGAAAACTTAGTAGATGGAGTAATCGCTCCTGTATTTTATGGGTTTTTATTTGGGATGCCAAGTGCATTTGTATATCGATCGATTAATACAATGGATTCCATGTTAGGTTATAAAAATGAACGCTATGCTGACTTTGGTTTTTGCGCTGCAAAAATTGATGATGTCATGAATTGGATACCTGCAAGAATTAGTTATGTTCTTATTATGCTTGCAGTAATGATTGGCAAATTTCACTTTCGCTTAGCTGCTTTAACTGTTAGAAATGACGCCGCCAAGCACCCTAGTCCCAATAGTGGCATACCTGAATCTGCTTTTGCAGGTGCATTAAATGTTCAATTAGGTGGTACAAACTACTATCAAGGAACCCCATCATTTAGAGCATATCTAAATGAGTTTGGGAGAAAATCGGAACCTATTGACATCAAGAAAGCAGTCCAATTATTAGATTTAACTATGATGATCACAGTTAGCATGCTAGGTATCATAGCCGTATTAATTCATCTTGTATGGTAGGAGGTGTCAAATGGAACTACTAAAAACTTTATTTGTAGCTATTACGTTTTTAACAAAAATTCCAATGCCCTTGATACCGTATCAAGAAAAAAGACTCAGAGAATCTGTGATATTCTTCCCTGTGGTCGGAGCGTTAATCGGTTCATTATATGTACTAATCTATACTGCGGCCCAAGGGTTATTAACTACTATGATTGCAGGTGTATTCGTTTTGTTTTTTGGTGCGGTAATTACAGGTTTTCTGCATTATGACGGTTTAATGGATACATTTGATGGAATCGGCAGCCAGAAACCGAAAGATGCTATTTTAGAAATTATGAAAGACAGTAGAGTAGGCGCAATTGGTGTTATTATGACTATTTTTATTACGTTATTACAATGGTCTGCCATTGTGAGCATTCCGGAAATATACATATTAGCAATTTTATTTGTAGCACCAATCATCAGTAGAAGTATGATGGTTTATGCTATGTTTTTATTTCCATCAGCAAAACATGGAGAAGGCTTGGGTGGGATTTTTGCAAAAAAAGTTAATATTCGCCAATTATCGATTGTATTTATCATTACGATTGGTTTATCTGTAATTGCTTTGCAAATGTATGGAGTTTTGTTATTTATTCTCGTATTGGGGTTTTCAATTTTTACTATGAAATATATCAGCATGCAAGTTGGTGGAATGACAGGAGATACCTATGGAGCAATTCAGGTAATTGCTGAACTTTACGTTTATTTATTTGCTGTATTTGTATTTAAAGGCGGATGGCTTTAGATGAATCAACAAACTATTCAGGTTCGTGTACCTGGTACTTGCGGGGAATGGTCCCAAGGGTATATAGATGGGGAACCTTTTCTGATTACTTGCCCTATTCAAAAATACACTGTAGTACAAATAGAATACTCTCCGCAGACCGTTGGTTCTAGTTTGTCTTTCGTGATGAGCCACGAGAAAAGAAAAGTTCATCAAGCGCTAGCTTTATTGTTACATTCACTTGAAGTTAGTGGTAGTTTCACCGTTAAGTTTCTTGATGAGCTACCAATGCACAAAGGTTATGGAAGTAGTACTGCTGATATTACAGCCGTTTTATTAGGGGTAAGCAAATTACTCTTCAATACTCCAATGGACGCAAGTAAAATTTTAGATATAGCCACAAAGATTGAGCCTTCGGACGGCGTGATGTATAACGGAATTGCTGCAGTCAATCAAAGGGATGGCAAACAGATGTTACTCATAGCCCCCCCCCTTACAAATCCAGTATTTATTATAGATTATGGAATCCATATTAACACTCTAGAATGGAATCAATTACTTAAGGACCAAGCAAAGTTTTATTCAAAGAGTGAGCGTTCTCATAAAATGAAAGACAGTTTCTGTTGTATTAGGGATGGAATTGCTTACAATAATCTACCTGCTCTTAAAATGGGATGTGCGATTAGTAGAGATATACTTCACGAATATCTCAACCAATATAAGATACCATATTACCCGATGTTAGGGTTTTATAATCAATTATCTACTTCTTTGCAAAGTTGCATTGAAGCTATCATTCCTTCGCATAGTGGTTCCATTGAAGGCTATGTATTGAAAGAAGATTTATCAATGGCACAAAAAAAAGTACTAAGTCATATTGCAGCAGAAAATGAGTGGGAAATTGAGTTTACATATTTAGGTAACGGCGGGGGAGAGTTTTATGATTGTGCGACCAATTCATGGAGGAAATGTACATAGCGAAAATAGCGATACAATAGATTTCAGTGCGAATATCAACCCATGGGGACCACCAAGAGGTTTAAAAGATCACTTAATGTCAGCTTATGATCAAATTATTCACTACCCTGAGCCTACCGCTAATAACCTTAAGAACCAGTTAAGTATTGATTTACAAGTAGCAATGGACAGTCTAGTCGTTGGGAATGGAGCTATAGAGTTGATCTATTTGCTGGCTCAAGCAAAGCGGTATCAGACAGTTGTTGTTATTACACCTACTTTTCAAGAATACGAATATAGCTTGAGAAAAAGTAGTGCAAAAATAATTCATTATTTTCTTGAGGAAGGTCACAAATTTTCTCTTATAGTTAAAGAATTTATAACATGGATTGATACAATAGATGGCAAACCCGATGCCATCTATTTCTGTAATCCCAATAATCCAACTGGAAGTTATGTTCCTTCTGTCCAATTAAAACCATTATTAGAGTTCACCGCTCACAATCAAATTGATTTCATTGTAGATGAGTCATTTATCGAGTTCACAGAAACCTGTGGTTTGATACATTATACAAAGAAATACCATAACTTACTGTTAATTCGTTCCATGACTAAATTTTATAGTATACCAGGCTTGCGATTAGGATACATGATTTGCGCTCCTACAGTAGCTTCGCTAATAGAATCTTATCAGCCGCCATGGTCAGTGAATGTATTTGCCCAATACGCAGGGGAATACGTGTTGAGAGATCAGAATTTTGTTAATAATTCCATCTTTCAAAATCGAATGCAGAGATTTTATTTGCAATCTGTATTGCAAAGTAATAAGTTATTTACAATCTATCCGTCTTATACAAACTTTCTACTTTTAAAAACTGATTCTCACCTTGTCGGCAATCTAATATCTCATTTATATAAACATAAAATATTGATTCGTGATTGTAGTAACTTTGTAGGTTTGGAGAAGGGATATATACGTATAGCAGTGAAAGGCGAAGCAGAGAATCAGAAATTACTAGATGCTGTTTCAAAATTTCGTTAACTGAGAGGGTGAATAGATGCGTGTGGTAATGGTAAGGCATGGAGAAACAGATTGGAATTTACACAGAAAATACCTTGGACATACGGATGTCCCGTTAAACCAGAAAGGATATTTCGAAACGGCAGAAATATGTGAAAATTTATTGAGTGATTTGGCACCGCTAAATGGTAATATTCTTATAGCTTCCAGTGATTTGCAACGCTGTTTGTACCTTGCGAAGAGGGTTCAAGAACGTTTACATGTGAAAACGGATATAATCGTTAATAAAAGTTTTAGAGAAATCGACTTTGGTGATTGGGAAGGTTTGACCTTTGATGAAATCCAAGACAAGTATCCGAAACAAGCGGCTTTATTTTTAAAACAACCGAATCAGTTACTATTTAACGGAGAAAATCTAGAACAATTTAGCGATAGAATAGTAAACGGAATTCAAAACATATATAATGATGTTAAAGATATTCATAATATAAATACACTTCTTATAATTACTCATGGTGGTGTGATACGAGTATTGAAGTCGTTGATTCACAAGGGTACGCCTTCGGATTATTGGCAATACTCTGCAAATCATGGAGAAGTGTTTTGCTTTGAATATCCATACGTTAGTTAATCAACTTTATTTAAGAAATCATTGGTATTATATTTATAGTTATAAATATAAGGAGAATAATATGGAGAATTTGTGGAATTTATTTGTAGCTTTTTTTCGTTCAAATATTGTTGGATTTGGCGGTGGACCTGCTTCAATTCCATTGATTCGAAAAGAAGTTGTAGATGTTTTTGAATGGATGACCAATGAAGAATTTGCGAATGCTTTAGCTATAGGAAATTCACTACCTGGACCAATTGCTACTAAATTAGCGGCGTATATTGGATATCAGGTTGGTGGAGTGAGCGGGGCAATTATCAGTATTGTAGCGACTGTTGGGCCTACTGCTATTGCAATGATTCTTTTGTTTAGTTTTTTAATGAAATATAAAGATACCGCAGCTATAAAAGGTTTGATGAAAGCAATACAACCAGTAATCGTTATCTTATTACTTCAAGTGGTGTATGAGATGAGTAAAAGTACGTATAATCATTATACAATGGGTTTAGGATTGATTACGGTAGGCGCATTTATCGGTGTATTTTTTCTAGGGATTCACCCAGTGTTTCTTATTATATTAAGCATGTTGACAGGCATTGTATTCTCTAAATTTATTCTATAATCTATTGAATTAAACTTTAATCTTATCAATCATTGTAAGGCTACCTTCATGGGTAGTCTTTTTTTGATGCCTGAATTTAAGAGATATAATGGTCCGTTATATTTGGTCCAATGACAATATGTATAAAAATAAGAAAATAATGCAAAATAAGAGAAATTATTAAAACAAAAATAAGTGAGGGTGAAATATGGCTAAAAAAACAGTATTGGCTCTAGCGTTGACCACCTTAGCACTAACGTTTATGTTAGCAGAAGGAAATGTTTTTGATACAAGAGAAATCCAAGATGTATTTTCAAATCGCACGTTGTCTCTGGGAAGTAGAGGCGATGATGTCTCCCAACTACAAAGTAGGTTGAAAGAGATCGGTTTCTACCAAGCGAATGTAGATGGTATTTTCGGACACCAAACATTATATGCAGTGAGAAGATATCAAAAGGAATTTGGGTTAAAAGTAGATGGAGTTGTAGGGAAACAAACTAGAGAGTCACTGTTACGAAGCACAAAAGGGCAACCAAAAGGACAAAATCCTGGACAAGCGCAACAATCAGCAGTGAATAGTACAACTGGAAAATACAATAGTAATGATATGAGGATTATGGCCAACGCCGTGTACGGAGAGGCTAGAGGCGAGCCTTATATTGGTCAAGTCGCAGTTGCAGCAGTTATTTTAAACAGAATGCGTAGTGAAACATTCCCAAATACAGTATCAGGAGTGATTTTTGAACCAAGGGCATTTACAGCAGTTGCTGATGGACAAATCTGGATGGAGCCAAATGATTCTGCAAGGAAGGCCGTTCAAGACGCTATCAATGGTTGGGATCCTTCAAGTGGAGCGACCTATTATTTTAATCCTGACACAGCTACGTCAGGTTGGATTTGGACTAGACCGCAAAAGAAGAAGATTGGGAAGCATATTTTTTGTGACTAAGAAGGAGGATGCATATGTATAAAAAAATTGCTGCTTGGTTAGTTCCAGTTCTAGCAATTGCTATTGTTGGAATTGGATATTGGGGATATACACTATTTCAAACTAAGGAAGCTTTATATAATACTTCAGAAAATAACTATCAAAGAGCATTTTTCGATTTAGGATATTTCGTCGACTCGATCCAAGATGAGTTAGGGAAAACAATTGCTGTTAGCACCCCAGGACAATTTAGAAAATCCCTATCAAATGTTTGGCGATTGTCTTATGCCGCACAAGCGCGCATTGGTCATCTCCCTTTAGGAATTATGGATTTTAGTCAAACTGAAGAATTCTTAGCTCGCGTTGGTGACTTTACATATCGTGCAGCTGTAAGGAATTTAGATGTTGAACCAATTACAGAAGAAGAATGGCAAACATTAAAACAATTATATCAGTGTGCTTCTACACTTCAAGGTGAAATTCGTGGTGTCCAATCGGTTGTTCTAAATGAAAATTTGAAATGGACAGATTTTGAACTGATGAGCCTTAAACAGAATCCGGATGAACCATTAGACAATCATATTGTAAATGGTTTTAGTACGTTGGAAGAAGAAGTGAATCATTTCCCTGAGATTCAGTGGGGGACTGGTATAGACACGATTAAACAAATCAGACAAGAAAAGATTAAACGCTTAGAGGGTGAAAATTTCACCGAAGAGATGGTCCGTAAAAAAGTTACCGATTTTCTTGACTTAGGGCCTGAAAAGAATTTTGAAATTGTTAGAAATCCTGATGGTGGAGAGTTTAATACTTATAGTGTGTATGTAACAAACGGTGATGAAGACATTATTTATTTAGATGTTATGGAAAGGGCTGGCAATATCTTATGGTTATTACATGACAGAAATATAGGTAGACCTACCATGGACCTTCAAGAAGCTGAACAAAAAGCTGTAGAGTATCTGCAAAAATTAAAAGTCACAAATGCTATTGCTACTAATATAGATGATTATGAGAATATAGCAGTTATCTCATTTTCTTCGCTAGTGGATGATATTGTAGTGTATCCAGATACTATCACTGTTAAAATAGCTTTAGATAACGGCGAAATCGTTGGATTTGCATCCGAAAAATTCTTGCTAAATCATACGGAAAGAGATATTGAAAGTCCACAAATTTCGATAGATGATGCAAGCAAACGCTTGAATCAGCGCTTGCAAGTGGAAGAGCAAAGAATGGCGATTATTGAAGCTGATGATGGTAGAGAAGTGTTAACCTATGAATTTATAGGGACGATTGATAATAATACGTATAAGATATACTTAAATGTTGAAAACGGTGAAGAAGAGAAAGTTGAGAAAGTAGAGCAAGTTGGTTTATTAAGAGTTAACAGTTGGTATTAGAAAATGAAAAAATCCCTGCTCAGGGATTTTTTTTGATGCAATATTTTTTAATATGATATAATATGAATAATAGTGCCATTGGAAAGGCCGTGGGGAAATATATGTTAGTACAAATTTATTTTGGCGATGGAAAAGGCAAGACAACTGCTGCAATCGGTCTTGCTATTCGTGCATTAGGGCATGATTTTAAAGTTGGTATTGTATTTTTTATGAAAAATCCTAGCTTTTTTCCTATGGGTGAGAATCAAACTCTTGCTTTACTACAAAAGAATATGCCAAATAACTTGCAGGTATTTTTTTATGGGAAAGCTGGGTGGGTGTTACAAGATCAACTCGAAGATATTGATCGTCAAGAGGCAATTCAAGGTTTGCAGAAGTGTAAAGATTTAATTAATCAGTGCGATCTTTTAATCATGGATGAAATATTAAATGCAATACATTTTAATCTTATATCAGAAGATGCAGTGCTGGATTTTATACATAATAAGCCAAGAGATTTAGAAGTTGTACTAACGGGCAGAAAAGCGAGTAAGCGTTTCATAGATAAAGCTGACCTAGTTACCGAGGTAGTTGAGATTAAACACCCGTATCACACTAGGTTGGAAGCAAGAAAAGGAATTGAGTATTAATTGCAGGTGGTGAAATCGTGAGCTATGAAGTGAATACTTCTTTAGTCTTAGAGACTATAGATACTGAGCATAAAAAAGTATATAAGGCAAGAATAGCCGATATAAAATCAGATTCTTTATTTCTAGAAATGCCAATGAATGAAGAAACAAAACGCATAGAAGCTCCTATGCAGGGTACTAAATTACGGGTTTGGTATCAGACGAAGGATGGTGCGAAGGCAAATTTTGATACAGAAGTCACTGGTAGATACCGTGATAACATTGCAATGCTTATAGTCGCTAAACCTGATCCAAGTAGCATTCAAAAAAATCAAAGGCGCGATTTTATACGTATGCCAGCTCATGTAGAGGTTTCTCTTGAAATCATAAAAAAAGATTTAACGAAAGAGAGAGTTTTGTGTAAGAGTGAGGACTTGAGTGGTGGAGGTTTTTCTGTTAAGTTCAACAGAGATATTAAGATTACGGAAGGACAAAAAATTAAGTTCTGGATGGTGCTACCTAAAAAGAATAAAGTAATCCATCACAGCCATGGTGAAGGAGAGGTCGTTAGGGTAATTTATCCTGTGGTAGATAATCCGAAGGCATTAGCTTGGGCGTCATTTAAATTTTCGAAAATTCTAGAAAGTGAACGAAGTAAAGTTATTCAGTATACGTTTGAAAGACAAATTGAACTACACGGTAAATAATATGTATGTATGAATCTCCTGTTGCGTAAAATGTGCATAAGGAGGTTTTTTTATGAACGATATATTAAATATTTTTAAACCATTAGAAATAATATTAAAAAAGACAATTATTGGGTTAATCAGTATGTTATTAATCTCTCAATTATTGTTAATTCACCCTAGTACTAGAATGTACATTTCACAAGTAGATCGATTAGAAGGTAGGGTGATAGAGAATGCTGAGATTGTTCCCGCATCTAAGCAAGTTACACAAAGTCAATGGATTGAGTTTAGTTTATTAGATTCTCCAAGAAAAGAAATCATAATACTTGTTGATGATGTAGTTGTAGGTACATTTCAGAAGGATACACAACGAGTTTTAATAAATAATAATCAGACACTCTCTATTATCCCTAAAGGAATACCAGGAATTTATAATATTCAGGTAAACGATAGTAGTGGAATAGAACACAATATTTTAGTACCTGGCAGAGTATTAGAGGTATCTGTCGATAAGCCTTTTATAACTAGTTTATACTGATTTGTGGCTTGTTGCATAAGATATATTGTTATGATATCCTTTTTATAAATGGTATATTTTGAAATCCTTTATTAGGACAAGTTTTGAACTGATTATCTATTACAGATGCGTAAATATGCTGCTAGATAGCAGACAAGGTCTGCTCTTTTTAATTGGGAAATCTATAGATTTTTTTTATAGTGAACTGAAATTTCTTTACAGGAGGAACTATGACACATATCAATATAGCAATTGACGGTCCTGCAGGAGCAGGGAAAAGCACTGTTGCAAAGAAAGTTTCAGATTTATTAGGAAAAGGATATTACTACATAGATACAGGGGCTTTGTATAGAGGAATTACTTACATTGTTCTCTATAATAGCATTGATATTACAAATGAGAGAGCGATACTCGAAGAACTTCAACGTCATGAATTAGCATTTGATCAAAATCAAAAATTAATGATAAATGGACAAGTATATGCTGAAGCGATTCGTACACCGGAAGTTACTTCACATGTATCGTCTATTGCAGCCTATCCAGGCGTCCGTAGTTACATTTTATCCCTTTTGCGGAAGTTGGCAGTTACTGGTGGAGTAGTTATGGATGGTAGAGACATAGGCTCGTATGTACTACCAAATGCAGAAGTGAAGATATTTTTAACGGCCTCGTTAGAAGAACGTGCGAAACGACGCGCGGAAGAGCTGCAATCTAAGAGTTATGAGATTGATTTAAGTGCACTTCAAAAAGAAATAGCAGATAGAGATAAGCAAGACACCGAGCGTAAGGAATCACCTCTCATTCAGGCTGAGGATGCCATACGCATTGATACAACAAATTTAACAATTGACGAAGTGGTTCAAGAAATTGTTGCGATTTCTAGGACTATGATTAAGGAGTTAAATCATTGCCAAGTAAAGTCTTAATCACAATCGTAGGTTTTTACCTATTGATTATTGCCATTATTCTTCTTGGCAA
Organism: Desulfuribacillus stibiiarsenatis; assembly: GCF_001742305.1. Lineage (NCBI taxonomy): Bacteria > Bacillati > Bacillota > Desulfuribacillia > Desulfuribacillales > Desulfuribacillaceae > Desulfuribacillus > Desulfuribacillus stibiiarsenatis. Next base: position 111,561 of record NZ_MJAT01000036.1, read on the forward strand.
ACTATTATTGTCCGCGTTAATCAAAGCACGCTTTACATTTATGCAGGTAAAATATATTGTATGGATTTATTTTGTTTTATCCATACTAACTGCTATAAGTGTAACCATATATATACTTTTACGTTTGATATAGTTAGAGAGATGGATGTGGAGACTTGACTATTACATTAGCGCGTCATGCTGGATTTTGTAAAGGTGTACAAAGGGCAATTGATACAGCCAAAAAAGTTGGCGAGAACCATGGGAAGGCTGTAACATTGGGTCCAATTGTACATAATCAACATGTAGTAGATTATTTATATCAATATGGTGTGCAAACCATCGATAGTATTCAAGAAGTCAAACCGGATGAAGCGGTGGTATTACGATCCCATGGTGTCGGGAAATTGGTATACGACAATTTGCAAGAAAATAATATTTCTTACATAGACGCGACTTGTCCTTTTGTTAAAGCAGTACATAAATTAGCATCTAAGGCTTACAAAGAAAACAAAACTGTACTCATAGTTGGCGACCCAAAACATCCTGAAGTTGAAGGGATTCTTGGATGGACAGAAGATAAAGGTTATGTGATTAAAAGTATTGATGATATTGAGAACTTGCCTGCTATCAATGGGGATATAGTTGTTGTTGCTCAAACTACACAGACTGGTGAGAACTGGAATCAAATTACTGACTGCTTGAAAAATAAATATACAAATATTGAATTTTTCAACACTATATGCAAAGCAACTTCTGAGAGACAAGAAGCAGCTATTGACTTAGCAAAACAGGTCGATGTAATGATTGTGGTTGGTAGCTTTAAAAGTTCTAATACTAATAAATTAACCCAAGTATGTAATTTACAAGGTACCAAGACTTATCAGATTGAATCTAAATCTGATTTGAACAAAGATTGGCTGATTGGTAATCACTCGATTGGAATTACTGCTGGGGCATCAACACCAGATTGGATACTTAAGGAGGTAATTGAAATGGTAGAAGAAATGCAAAATGAAATGATTGATGTAAAAGCTATGAATCAAGGTGATATTGTAAAAGGTGTAGTTACCAATGTCGAAGATAATCAGGTAACTGTAGATATTGGCTACAAATATGATGCCATTATTCCAATTGGGGAACTATCAAATCTGCATATTGAAAAAGCTAGCGATTTTGTAAAAGTTGGGGATCAATTCGAGCTTGAAGTGTTACGTATAAATGATGACAAGGAAAAGGTAGTTGTATCTAAAAAAACGATTGATGCAAAACTTGCTTGGGAAGATCTAAAGAATAAGTATGAAAATAGTACTACTTTTGAAGTAAAAGTAGCGGATGTAGTAAAAGGTGGCTTGGTTGTTGATTTGGGGGTTAGAGGATTTATACCGGCTTCTCATGTGGAAAGACATTTTGTAGAAGACTTTTCTGAATACAAGGGTAAATCAATTCAAGTGAAAATTATTGAATTCGACCCTGAAAATAAAAAGGTTATCTTATCGCAAAAAATGGTTTTAGAAGCTGAAAATAATAATCTTAAATCACAAGCGATGTCTCGTGTACAGATCGGGTCTATAATTGATGGAACTGTCCAACGGTTAACAGATTTTGGGGCATTTGTAGATATTGGTGGCATCGATGGTTTAATTCACGTATCAGAACTTGCATGGTATCGGGTAGACCACCCTTCGGATGTAGTAAAAGAAGGTGATAAAGTTCAGGTGAAGGTTCTAAGTATTGATTCATCAAAAGAACGAATCAGTCTGAGTCTAAAATCTGCTCAGGCAGGTCCATGGGATACAATAAGCAATCAATATAAACAAGGCGATATCGTAGATGGAGTTGTGAAACGTCTCGTTAGTTTTGGCGCTTTTGTAGAACTTATTCAGGGTGTCGAGGGTCTTGTGCATATTTCAGAAATTTCCCATGATCATATTGGTTCGGCTAATGAGGTACTAGAAGTTGGTCAACAAGTGAAAGTTAAGATTTTAGATTATAACGTAGCAGAAAAACGCATTAGTTTAAGTATCCGCCAAACAACAGAAGATGTGAAAGCTAAACAAGAAGCTGAAGAGATCCGCAAATTAACTGCAGATCAAGGTCCAACAACCTTTACATTAGGGGAAATGTTAGGAGATAAGTTGAAAAGCTTAAAATAACATAGGGTGAAAAGTTATGCAGAGAAAAATAGAGCACATTGATTTAGCATTAAAGCAATGTCTTACGCTTTCGAATGGTTTGAACGATATACAGTTGATTCCTAACTCGCTTCCAAAGATTGCAAACGCTGATCATATCAATATTGAAACAAAAATCGGTGAACTTTGTTTGAGTTCGCCGATTATTATTAATGCAATCACTGGAGGCGTGAAAGAGGCTTATCAAATCAACAAAGACTTAAGCTTAATTGCAAGAAAACATAATTTAGCGATTGCTGTTGGTTCACAAAAAGCAGCAATAAAAGATCCAGTAATGCAATACACTTATAGCATAGTTAGAGAAAATAACCCAGATGGAATAGTTATAGCAAATATTGGGATGGATTCGACATTCGACATGGCAATGCAGGCAGTTGAAATGTTACGAGCAAATGCCATCCAATATCACTTCAATTTACCACAGGAATTACTAATGAATGAAGGAGATCGCACCTTTCAACATATGAAAGAGGAGTTATCAAAAATTCTTATTCATTCACCTGTTCCAGTAATCTTGAAAGAAGTAGGGTCTGGAATGAGTAGGGAATTTATGAAGGAAATGATATCGATGGGTGCTGCTATATTTGATCTTGGTGGCAAAGGGGGAACTAACTTTGCCTGGATAGAGTTGCAAAGGCAGGGTATCCAAGACGATACATTTGTTGACTGGGGTCTAACATTAGCAGAAAGTTTAATAGAATATCAAAGGATACGAGCGTTACATACGGATGTACACGTGATTGCCTCCGGTGGGATTGAGAATGGACTAGAAATTGTGAAATGTCTTGCGCTAGGTGCTAGTGCAGTGGGTATAGCCGGACATTTCTTAAGGACATATTATTTGAAATCTATAGAACACTTAGACCAAGAAGTTTCGAAGTTGCATCGAGAATTTAAAATCGGGATGGCCTTAATTGGTGCTAATAAGGTTGATGAAATTAAAAACATTCCATTTGTACTTAAGCATTCATTGTATACATATGCATATCAACGCAAGCTCTTCTCAAATTAGAAGAAGCTTGCGTATTTTTTTAGAAAGATATGGCAAACTATAATAATAAAGATGTTAAAGAAAGGTGAGGAATATGCATATCAAAAAACATTTATCAGAATGGGATTTAGAACAACTAAAATACGAACTAGCAAAGAAGAATGGTATCGATAAATATATTGGTGATGATTGGGGGGATATATCCTCTAAACAATGCGGAAAGATAGGGAATAAAATTAAAGAATATTTAAAGAAGGAAAAGAATCTATGAACCACGGCACCATATCTAGTATTATATTTATTAGTATTATAATATTATTGCTTACAGACTGGTTCGCAGAATTTTTTCTGAAATTTTATTTAAAATCTTCTTGGATTGTTTACTTCATAGTCAGTATTATCATAACCACATATCTGTGGATTCCAATACCTTATTCACTTGTATATATAAACGTTGGAGGAGTTTCAATACTTATCGCTAGTTTGTTATGGATATATATAAAAATGCTCAAGGGTACAGAGATAACAGATTCAATTAGCGCTAGTTTTCTAGCTTCCAGTTTGATTCTATTGTTACATGAGGTTATCCCTAGAGATCCAAAACTGTTTATTTTTGATCATCTTATCATTTACCAAGCGGTTTTAGTATTGTCTGTTTTAGTCATATTGAAAAATCCATTAAGCAATGTCTCGAACGTGTATTATAAAGCAATTGGAAGTATCACATTGTCTGTCCTTATATTAGATATACTCTCTATTTTACTGATTCCACGTGAACATATAGGATATATTGGTGATGCATATGCAAGGGATTTATTTGCTATTAGTTTGTTATTTCTAACCGTGATAGTAAAAATCAGAGAATTTCCTGTTGCTCGTATGATTCGTCGGAAGACAATTGTCTTAAATAAAGACTAGCACCTTGACTCTTACTTGGGATTAGGAGATAATTAAATAATGTATGTTTAAAGTACTAAGGAGATGACTTTTTGTCCATCATTTCAAAAGTTCAGCCTGAAAGCCTAGCAGAAGAAATAAATTTAGAGCCGGGAGATGCTATTCTTAGTGTAAACGGCCAGAGTTTTGTTGATATTATAGACTTACATATGTTATTAAGTGATGAATATATAGAGTTAGAAGTAAAAAAGAAGTCTGGTGAAATATGGGTATTAGAGGTTGATAAGGATTATGATGAACCATTAGGTGTTGAATGGTTGACGCCAACGATTGATAAATTACGTACGTGTCATAATCAATGCGTTTTTTGCTTCGTCAATCAAACTCCACCCAATATGCGGAGTAGCTTACAGATTAGAGATGACGATTATCGCTTATCGTTTCTGCATGGTAACTTTGTTACACTCACGAATGTAAAAGAGGATGAACTATCAAGAATCGTTCAATACCATCTATCACCAATTAATATCTCAGTACATACAACAAATCCTGATTTGCGAAGAAATATGTTAGGAAATAAGCGCGCAGGCGAAATAATGAATCAAATTCAATATTTGACTGACCATAGTATCACAGTGCATACACAAGTCGTGCTATGTCCTTCGTACAATGACCAAGTTGAATTAGATCGTACTATAGGTGATTTGAGAAGATTATTTCCTTTTGTAAAGACTCTCTCGATTGTACCAGTTGGTTTGACAGATTATAGAGAAAACTTACCCAATATTGCACCGATTAGTAAGGAGTTAGCGGAACTTACCATTAAGCAAATAGAAAATTGGCAAAAGAAAAACATTCAAGATTTTGGTGCTGCTTTTGTATATGCTGCTGATGAGTTCTATGTAATAGCAGGTAAAGAAGTACCTAATTCAATTATGTATGATTCGTTTGAGCAAACGGAGAATGGGATCGGGCTATTACGATTATTCTTAGATGAATTTAATTATTATATGGATAAGTTACCAACCTATAATAATCAACCCAAAAGAATTTTATTATTCACTGGGAATTCTTCAGAGTCGATGATACGAAATATTTCAGCAATTTTGACTAATCAACTGAAAGACGTGGAGATTTTGTATCATGTGATACCTAATAGATATTTTGGACAACAGGTAACTGTTACTGGCTTAGTTACTGGTTATGATATTATTCAAGAGTGGGAAACAATAAAAGAGCTAGACCGATATTGCAATGTCGACGAAATTATTATTCCAGATGTAATGTTAAAAGATGATGAAGATGTCTTTTTGGACAACTTGACGATTTGTGATGTGGAAGAAACTATCAGGAAACCTATTGGTGTTGTACCTACAACACCAAAGGGGCTATTAGAACAAATCTATAATTGTTCTTTTCCTGATTATAAACCATCATACTTTGAAGAAGATTATCAAATGCATTTACACCGCTCACAACGATATGAAAGGGTGTGACTTTTTTGCGTAAACATGTAGTGGCAATCGTAGGAAGACCGAATGTTGGAAAGTCTATGTTATTTAATCGAATTATAGGAGAACGTTTGTCGATAGTAGAGGATGAGCCAGGGGTAACAAGAGACCGAATCTATGCAAAGACGGATTGGTTAGATCACCAATTTAATATTATCGATACAGGTGGTATAGAGATAGTCGATGATGATAAGATTATTAACCAAATTCGTATGCAGGCTCAAATAGCAATCGATGAAGCTGATGTAATCGTTTTTGTTGTTGATGGAACAATGGGGATTACTTCTTCAGATCAAGAAGTAGCAAAACTATTGTATCGTTCGAATAAGCCGATTGTGTTAGCAGTTAATAAGATTGATAATCCAGAAATGTTAAATAATACGATTGAATTTTATTCTTTAGGTTTTGGAGATCCAGTAGGGGTTTCATCTGTACATGGTATTGGGATAGGAGATTTATTAGATGCAGTAACAGATCATTTTTCTAACATAGAACTTAACAGCTATGATGAAGATGTAATACGTGTTGCTGTTATTGGAAGACCAAATGTTGGCAAATCTTCTCTTATTAACTCAATTTTAGGTGAGGATCGGGTAATTGTAAGTGATATTGCTGGGACTACTCGAGATGCTATCGATACACCGTTTGAGGCTGATGATCAGCGCTATGTTTTAATCGATACAGCTGGAATAAGAAAACGTGGGAAGGTCTATGAAAAGATAGAGAAATACAGCGTGTTACGTGCAATGTCTGCTATAGAGAATGCTGACGTTTGTTTAATAGTTATTGATGGAGCCCAGGGAATCATTGAGCAAGATAAAAAAATTGCAGGCTATGCTCATGAAGCAGGACGAGCTTGCATATTTATTGTGAATAAGTGGGATCTAGTCGAAAAAGACGATAAGACATATGATCGAATGACTAAAGAAATCCATGAACAATTTATATTTATGGATTACGCACCAGTTGTGTTTTTATCAGCATTAACGAAGAAAAGATTACATACTTTATTACCGATGGTTAAATTTGCCGCCGAACAACATAATTTACGTATTGAAACACACTTACTTAATGAATGTTTAAGGGATGCTATGGCGATTTTCCCACCACCAACTGATAAAGGCAGAAGATTAAAGATATATTATATGACTCAAGTTTCTGTAAAGCCACCATCATTTGTAATTTTTGTGAATGACCAAGAGTTATTACATTTTTCCTATGAACGTTTTATTATAAATAAACTTCGTGAGCGTTTTAACTTTGAAGCTACACCAATCAAATTTTTTGTCCGACAAAAAACATAAGTAATTTTTAGTAAGCTCGAATTTTAAAGGGGTATAGGAGAAATGATTGCAAGCAATTTAATCGGTTATTTATTAGGAAGTATTAGTTTCAGTTATTTAGTAGGTAAATATTGGGCTGGTATAGATATTCGGAATTTTGGTAGCGGCAATGCTGGAGCAACCAATACTTTGCGAGTTTTAGGAGTAGGGCCGGGTATCATTGTTTTTATTTTTGATGGGTTAAAAGGTGTGATGTCGGTCCTAATTGCTGAGTTTATCTCATCTGGAGATCCGTTGGTGATGATAGTAGCTGGTATTTCTTCAATTGTAGGTCATAATTGGCCAATTTATTTGAAATTTAAAGGCGGTAAAGGCGTAGCAACAACAATTGGTGTTGTTGCTAGCTTGGTATTCTGGCCAGCACTATACTCAGCACTTATTGCAAGCATTCTTCTGGTTACTACTCGATATGTGTCGCTAGCATCCATTGTTTTTTCAATTTTAATACCGATATTTGTTATATTTTTAGGTTACTCGCTATCATATATTATTTTTACAATTTTAATTGCGATACTAGTTTGTCTACGTCACAAAGAAAATATCAAGCGATTACTAAAAGGTACGGAGAGAAAGTTCGGCGAAAAATCAAGGTAATATTAACGAGGTGTATGTATGAAGTACGGAGTTACTGTATTAGGAGCAGGTAGTTGGGGTACTGCTTTGTCGATGGTCCTTGCTGATAATCAGCAGGAAGTGACCTTGTGGACTCGCTCTCAAGACCAAGCTGTATTTATCAATCAGTATCATATGAATCCAAAGTACATTAAAGACATTCCTTTACCACACAATTTAATTGCAACGACTGACCTTGAAATGGCATTAACCAAAAACCAATATATTGTTTTGGTTACACCGTCTCATTCTTTGTATGATCTTGCACCAATTATTAATCAATGGATATCTAATGAGACCAAAATAGTCCATGCGATTAAAGGTATCGATCCCGAATCACTTTTATGTGTTTCCGACATACTACTTACTTATATGCCTAAACTCCTTCCTGAAAATTTAGCTATTTTGTCAGGGCCAAGTCATGCCGAAGAAGTTGCTTTACGTAAACCGACAACAGTAGTTATTTCCTCAAAAAGTATTACAGTAGCAGAAACGTTCCAAGATATGTTTATGAATCAAAATTTCCGTGTATATACAAACACTGACACCATTGGAGTTGAACTTGGTGGCGCTCTCAAGAATATTATCGCATTAGGTGCTGGAATTTCTGATGGTTTAGGATATGGGGACAATGCAAAGGCGGCTCTGATAACGCGAGGATTAGCGGAGATTACTAGGCTAGGTGTACATTTAGGTGCGGATCCATCAACATTTGCTGGACTAGCAGGAGTTGGTGATTTGATTGTTACATGTACGAGTATTCATAGTCGTAATTACCGAGCTGGCAAACTAATCGGAGAAGGTAATACAGTAGAGGAAGCAATAGCTAAAATGGAGATGGTTGTAGAGGGCGTAAGAACAACGAAAGCAGCCTATGAATTATCTAAGAAGCACCATGTAACAATGCCAATTACAACACAATTATACGAAATTTTATTCAATAATAAAAACGCTAAAGAAGCTGTTGAGAACCTAATGGCAAGGGTCAAAAAAGATGAAGTAGAAGCAAATCTATCTATAGAAAAGTAAACCTTCTTGATTAAGGTTTATTTTTTTATCCAAATATTTTACTTTATTATTACATGCATTTCTTACAATAAAAAAAGATAATTGTATATAATAAAAGCTATATCATAGGTTTTTAGCAACTAGTACTTTATAGTACAAAATGATAAGAGGAACTACACAGTTTTAATAAAAAATGAGTGCAGAATGACTAGAAACGTGTTAGAATAAAGATAAGTACATATTTCTTTTGTAAGCTGTTATATAAAATGTACTGCGTTTAATCATACAGTTTTAGTACAGTTATTCATTTTAAACTAATTTGAAAGGGTGTTAAGTTTAATGAAAGTTCCTGTAGGAATTTCGAATCGACATATACATTTATCAGATCGAGAAGTTGCCATTCTTTTTGGTGATGATCATGAGCTTACACCATTTAAACCTCTATCGCAGCCTGCACAATATGCTGCTGAAGAGACAGTAACAATCAAAGGCCCTAAGGGATTCATAGAAAAGGTTAGAGTTTTAGGACCTACCAGAAGACAAACGCAAATTGAGATTTCTAGAACAGATTGTTTTACATTGGGAATTAATCCACCTGTTCGTGATTCAGGAGATGTAGAAGGTAGTGCTGGTTTGGAAATTATAGGGCCGAATGGTAGTGTTCATATTGATGAAGGTGTGATCATAGCACAAAGGCATATTCATATGCATACTAAAGATGCAGAGAATTATGGCTTAGAAGATAAAGACCGAGTATTTGTTAAAACTGGAGGAGACCGTTCGATTATTTTCGAGAATGTGTTAATTCGCGTAAGCGATAAATTTTCCTTAGAATTTCATGTCGATACGGATGAGGGGAATGCCGCCTCTTTAAAAAATGGACAATTAGTTGAAATTATTAGTGTTCATATATTAAGATAACACCATGAGAAATCCTGGTGTTATTTTAATATTTAGGGGTGGTGTAATAATGAAAATTCATATCTTAGGTTGTTATAGCCCTTTTCCATCAGCATTAGGAGGTACTTCTGGGTACCTTTTACAAACGGAATATGGAAATATATTAATCGATTGTGGAAGTGGTGTGATTCACCAATTACACAAACACATTCAGGCACATAAACTAGATGCAGTTATTATTTCTCATACGCATGCAGACCATATAAGTGATTTATCAGTATTAAAATATGCCATCGATATTCCTAAGCATTTAGGAATTACTAAGAATAGTTTAACGTTCTATGGCCCGATTGAACTGAAAAGCGAATATAGTAAATTCGAATATAAGGACAGTTTAATCTATCAACCTATATGTTGTAACGATCGGTTAAATATTTCAGGTGTAGATATAGTGTTTTGTAAAACAAAACATCCCGTTCCTTGTTATGCTATGAAATTTACATATCATAATAAAGTAATCGTATATACAGCTGATACTGAGTACTGCAATGAAATTCTTAACTTTGCAACTGATGCAGACTTATTAATAATTGAAGCTACCATGCTAGAAAAGGACTTTAAGCCAGATAGTGGTCACTTATCTGCAAGGTTAGCAGCAGAATTAGGACATAAAGCGAATGTGAAACAACTATTATTGACGCATCTATGGCCTTATTATTCTACCGATTTGATATTACAAGAAGCGCAACAAAACTTCAAAGGTCCAATTACTATAGCAAGTGTAGGACAGGAGTATTATATCCGATGAGAAAGCTACTTCCAGTCATTCAATTTTCTCACCAATTAGTAGCAACAAAACTTCAATCTGGTGGTCATGCCGTAGATGCAACAGCTGGAAATGGTAATGACTCGCTATTCATGCTTAACCACATGAAAAAAAATGCTCATTTATACATTTTTGATATTCAAGAACAAGCATTAAACAATACGAAAGAGAAAATTATACACAAATTTGGTACTCAAGAGATTATAAATGCGAATCGGAAGATACATTTCTTGTGCACAGGACATGAAAATTTAAAGCGGCACGTCCATTCAAAAGTAAAAGTTATTATGTTTAACTTAGGTTATCTTCCAGGATCAGATGTAAGCATCATTACAAAGCCAAATACGACACTAGAGGCAATAGAGTCCGGTCTAGAGTTATTAGAAACGTCTGGACTTATAAGCGTTGTTCTATATCCAGGACATGATGGTGGAGACAAAGAGGCAAATCTAGTTTCAGAGTATGTGACTAAATTAAACTCGTATGATTATGGAGTTATTTTGTATAAACAAATGAATAAGGAAAAGTCACCTTTTTTTATTGGTATTGAAAAAAAGAGATAGCTATCTCTATATAATTATGATTCAATAAAGTTATTATAGAGAAAAAGGGAGAGAAAATAATTATGGTCGCGATTTTATATGGAATATTAGCAATTATTTTTCTCGTCACTTCACTTGTTACATTTTTATCGTATAAACAAAAATCAAATTATTTTAAATTCTGGGCCATCTTATTAGGGGTCTCGGTAGTAGCTATTGTAGCTATTGCAATTGTACTACTTATTACTTCTTCACCAGACGTACCAATAGAACAACCTCCTATGGAGGTACCAGTAGAATCATCATTAGTCGCTCCTCAAGTGAGTGAGCCAAACTCAACGTCTAGTAATGGAAATAGTTTTTTAGTTATGCTACTAATGTTAGGAATATATATTCTAATCAACAGTATTCTAGCTGTTTTTGCCTATCGTGATGCAAGTGCAAGGGCGGGTATCACAGGTGGTGTTGCTTGGGCGATAATAATTTTCTTTTTTTCGATTATAGGACTAGGAATCTATCTGCTTATCAGACCTGTAGGGAACCTAATGGTCTGTGGAAATTGTAAACGAGTAGCTTTAGATGCTTTACCATATTGTCCTCATTGCCATGCTACTTTAGCAAAAAACCTTGTAATTGATGACAAAATTGAAGAGGTTATGGAAGATGTATAAATTCAGTTTTTGAACTTAGTTATCTTTTGAGATTATTCTGAAGAGAGTAATCTTATTTTTTTATGTGATTTTTGTTATAATGATAAAACTTAGGAAAAATTAAGAACTATACACAATAGGAGTGATAGCAATGAACCCTAAAACATATATGTTTCGTACATTCGGTTGCCAAATGAATGAACACGATACGGAAATTATGGAAGGTATTTTAAACGAATTAGGATATTCGCCTACAGTTGAAGAGCAGCAAGCAGACTTAATCATTTTCAACACATGTTCTGTTCGAGAGAATGCGGATAATAAAGTTTTCGGTGAAATTGGACGCATGAAGCATCTTAAGCGTCAGAATCCTAACATGTTGTTAGCACTATGTGGCTGTATGGCACAACAACAACCTGTAGTAGACAAAATTTTAAGATCATATTCTCAAGTAGATATGGTATTTGGCACTCACAATATACATAAGTTACCAGATATAATTGAACAAGCAATACTTTCAAAGGAAACCGTCGTCGATGTATGGCAGACTGAGGGAGAAGTAGTGGAAAATCTTCCGCGTGTTCGAAGGGACGGATTAAAAGCATGGGTAACGATTATGTACGGATGCAATAATTTTTGCACATATTGTATCGTTCCACATACTCGAGGCAGAGAGCGAAGTCGGTCAGCTGAGAATATCCTAAAGGAATTACAAGATTTAAAAGATCTAGGTTATAAAGAAGTTATGCTTTTAGGACAAAATGTAAATTCCTATGGCAATGATTTAGAAGAGGGTATTGATTTTCCTGAGTTACTAGAGAAAATTGATGCTATAGGAATTCCACGGATACGTTTTATGACGAGCCACCCTAAGGATTTCAACGAAAAGTTAACGAATGTCATTAAAAATGGAAAACATTTATGTGAGCATATACATTTACCGTTTCAAGCAGGTAGCGATGAAGTCTTGAAGCGAATGAATAGGAAGCATACTAGGGATTGGTATTTAGAGAAAATTGACATGATCAAGAAAATCATTCCAAATGTATCGCTCAGTACAGATATTATCGTTGGATTTCCAGATGAGACAGAGGAGCAGTTTGATAAAACACTCGATATTGTGAAACAGGTAGAATTTGATTTAGCATACACTTTCATATACTCACCTCGAGAGGGAACTCCAGCAGCTAACTTAATCGACTCAATTAATCAAACGGATAAGAAAAGAAGGCTTCAGGCTTTAATTGAAACGCAAAATGAGATTAGCAAAAAGAAAAATTTGGCTTATCTTGATACGATAGTAGAGGTCCTAGTTGAGGGGTATAGCAAAACAAATGCTGAAAAACTAACAGGTAGAACTAGAACAAATAAGGTTGTTAATTTCTCAGGAGACGATAAATTAATTGGTGAATTTGTAAATGTTAAAATCGAGCATGCAAAGACTTGGAGTTTAGAAGGGGTGCTAGTCGATGTCTAATGATTCAATTGAAACAGTGGCAATATTAGATGAAGTAGAACAATTAGCAAAAAAACTTTCCAACGTAGAGTTTATTCAAAGATATAAAAGGGTGGAAGAGCTCGTAAATCAACATGATACGATTCAAAAATTACTAAAAGATTTAAAAAATGCACAATATGCATCAATTGATAGTGTGCAAAAACAAAGCGTAATTGATCATCTATATAAACAGTTAATGGACAACCCTTTATTCTCAGAATACATGGAATTACAAGAACAAGTAGAAAATTTTCTCAAAGATACGATTTATATATTTACAAAAACGATTTCACCTAATATCTCAATTAATGAAAAAAGTTCAGGTGGCTGTGGGGGCGGCTGTGGCGGCTGTCACTAAAAATAATATAAAAAAAAGCGCACATTTTTAAAAAATGTGTGCTTTTTTATGCACTATAGGAACCTAACCTGCATACAATTGAACTAAAAGCTTTTATAGGCTTATTCTTTGCAGTTTTATATTTATATCTCTATCTGCAAGCGAAAAGAAAGAGGAGGTTAATTTTATGGTTTATGTAGATAACCAAGTCAATACTCGCGAAATCTTCACTAAAGCGGTATGTGCAAAAGGTCGTAAGTATTCGCAAGCTCTCCATATAGTGAAACCAGTGAACGTTCCAACAAGTATTTTAGGAGCTTGGGTTATTAATCACACATGTATCTCAGAAAAGGTTGGAGACATTGTCGAGGTTGCTGGAAGTTATGATTTAAACATTTGGTATTCTTATGATAATAATACCAAAACAACAGTAGCAAAAGAGTTAGTGACTTATGTAGAAGAAATTCCTCTACAAAAAATTGACACAAACTATACTGGGAATCAAATGGAAGTCATTACCCTAGTAAAGCAGCAACCAAATTGTTTAGAAGCAAAAATTGATCTAGATGGAGCAAGTATTCGAATTAAAGTGGAAAAAGAGTTCTTCGTAGAATTAGTAGGAGAAACGAAAATTTCGGTATTAGTTCTTGAACCAGAGGATAAAGAGATTGACGAACAAGAAGCATATGATGAGGAATACGATCAAGACGAAACAGAAATTCTCATTGATGACGAAGAATAATATTAATTATTTTTAGGGCGTAATCGCCCGTTTTTTTTTATCCAAATAAAGTATTACGCTCACTTATATTTTATTCCATGCATAGACTATTGCTAGATGGTTGTAGGAGGTTTCTATTATGAACATATATAAGATACCGATTTCTGTTATGGAAGATAAAGAGCTATGTATAATATTACCTACTACATGGCAACAGCTCGTTTCTGATCAAGATAAACAAATCATCGAAGTAAGTTTTGGGATGATTGATTTACAAGTACCGATTCGTTTCCACGTAGGCAACCAATTGATTTTATCAAAATTGCTTGCACAAGCCATTGGATTTCCATATTCAACGACAATTTTACATGTCTTGATAAACAAGAAAGTTATTCGAATAGGACCTTTGTTTGGAATCTATGCGAAAGAAGAACATACAGGAAACTTTGGACAACAAAATAAGCTATTAATCGATTTTATGAGACGCTGTGCCAAGAACGGATTAGCAGGTATGGTATTCTCTCCTGGAAACATCGATTTTAAAGAAAAGAAAGCCTATGCTGCATACTACTGTTTTGAAAAAGATACTTGGAATTATGTACGTATGCCGTTGCCGGATATAATAATGGATCGTGGTATTTACGGAAACTCCAATCAATGGAGAGTTGCGCATCAGGATCGTATTAAATTGAGACAAATCAAACAAATAACACATTTTAATGCAGGGTTCGCAGACAAATATGTCACTCATAAAATTTTATTAGATAATGCAATCATCAATCAATATCTACCTGAAACATATTTGTTAAAATCACAATCCACCTTACTTGAGATGCTTGACCGTCACAAAGAGGTCTATATTAAACCTGTGAATGGAACAATGGGCCAAGGAATAATTAAGGTTACTTCCAAAAACAATACGTATCTAGTTCAGACCAACACCAATCGATATACATTCCAAGGATTAAAGAAGTTCAAAGCGTTTATTAGTCGCTCTATATTGACTTCTATTTCACAAAACCAGCTATTAATTCAACAAGGTATAGATCTTACAAAATCTAACCAGAGAATTATAGATTTCCGTGTGTTATTGCAAAAGCGACCAAATTTACGCTGGGGAGTAACGGCGATTGTAGCTAGAATCGGTCAACAACAAACAATTACGAGCAATATCTCAAAGGGCGCTAACGTTAAGAACGGAGAATTGGTATTAAAAGAAATTGCAAAGAAAACAAAGCAAGATCCAGAACATTTAATTCAACATATTAAAGATGTAGCTCTCTTAACTGCCTTTACATTAGAGACTAAAAATGGGGATTATGGTGAATTAGGCATCGATATAGGTGTCGACCGTAATGGTAAACCATGGATTATTGAAGTGAACCCTAGACCAGGGCGGAAGGCATTAAAAATGCTAGACGTGGCATTGCGAGATAAATCAATAGAAAACCCTGTTATATACAGTTTAGAACTTTGGCTTCATCGCATCCGGAGGGATTATAGTGAGTAAAAGCAAGATTTTTGTCATTCAAATTAATCATAAACTAAAAAACGAAGTTAAAATTACTGCCAGTAAAATTCAAGATATTCACAGTTATAGCAGGGACATGAACCTAGAATTCGGGAGTCAGACAGTACGTATCCCAACGGTTTACCTTCATTATGTAAAAAACATTCAATATGATTTCATGGAAATATCTCCAGATATCGCCAGAGAACTACATCTTCCAAAAGATAATATGACAATATTAGCTAAGTATGACTCTAGTAAACGGCTCATAAAATTCGGACCATTAATAGGTATTTTTATAAAACCAGGTAAGAAAAAAGGAAGTATATCAATAGTTCAAAAAGCTGTTCTATCCCAATATTTTAAACATGCAAAAGATCTACATTACTGCGCATATGCTTTTTCTGCGGATGATATAGATTGGAAGAGGAAGCTCATTCATGGATATTTTACAAATGATAGAAATGTAATTGTAAAAGGATATTTTCCGTTTCCTGATGTTATGTATGATCAAAACTGCTCTAGAACTTATGAAAGAAAACAGAAAGTAGTGACAACTCTACAAAAACTCTATAGTCATATTCCAAATTATTTTAATCCTGGATACTTAAATAAATGGGAAATATACGAATACTTATCTGCTCACGAGATTGCGAAAAGATTTAATCCATATACAAAACTAGTGAGAAGCATTTCTATGATACCAAATGAGGCACAACGATTAGGGGTATCATACATTAAACCGGTAAATGGGAGCTTAGGGGAAGGCATTGTAACAGTAACTTATCATAATGGAGTGTATCATTATAAATATCAAGGTAGAACAATTGTCGAAGGTAAATGTACGAATCATAAAAAACTCGAAGAAGTTCTGAGTAATATCATAGGCAAACGAAAGTACATTATCCAGAAAGGCCTACCATTAATTAACTATCAGCAGCGTCCAGTCGATATCCGAGTACTCATGCAAAAAAATGAACGAGGTAAATGGATTCGAACAAAAATTTTCGCACGCGTATCTAAACCAGGCTCAATTACATCGAATTTAAGTCGTGGCGGAGAAGCAAAAACCATAGATGATGTCTTAACTAATAATTTTTCTACAGATCAAATTGCAAATATAAAAAAACAGCTAAGAAGTATTTCGCGATTGATTGCAAAGGCTATAGAAGAGTCATCTGAGAAGCATTATGGGGAACTTGGATTAGATTTAGGAATTACGGATAACGGCCAAATATGGTTAATTGAAATAAATTCAAAACCATGGAAAACGATTGAGACGAAAACAGGCACTCAAGAATTAGTAGAAAAATCTTTTAGAAGGCCTATGGAATACGCTGGATTTCTAGCAAATTTTATAGGAAAAAATGAGGTGTAGTTCATGTTATGCACTATTCAAATCAAACAAAATGAGCTATCAATCAAATTTCATGCTGTAACCGAAATAATACATCACAAAATGCTTAGGATTCAATGGGGTAATGAGAAATTAGGCGTATTATCCAGCAAAAAATATAAGGAAAATATAGTGAGTAAAATTAGGTTATTAAAAACATCACCATTATCGATTCCCACTACTATAATAAAGTATCAAAAGATTGGTGATACGATTTTTTTGGCACCAGTTATTAGTATCTTATTAGATCCATGCTGTGTGAAAGGGAAAACTGTTAAAAGTAAGAAAGGTAAAATGGAAGTCCTTAATCAACTTGCATACAACCTTCTGACTCAAGGGTTTTTAATCTCGGCCGTTCAACCCGATGATATTCTTGTCAAAGAAGATCAATATATTGCTGGACATATTTTGACCAAAGACCCTAGACGGATGAAAACAAATTGGCAAAAGGCAGTATTCCCATTTCCTAAGGTTGTCTATAATCAAATTTCTGCAAGAAATTGGGAAGCATTTAAAGTGTCGCAAAACGCAAAAGAAATTTTAAATTGCCGTTTAGGAAAGAGATTTTTCAATTCGTGTTTTCTTAATAAATTCACATCCTACGATATTCTTCAAAATAATCCCAATGCAACCCCATTTTTATTAGACACCAGAAAATATTCTTTAAAGACCCTAAAGGAAATGTTAAATCTATATGATTCACTTTATATAAAACCTGTTAGGAATTCTTTAGGAGTTGGAATCCTACGTCTTAAAAAAATGAACGACCGAAAATTTTCTCTACAAGCAAAAAAGGATAATGGATTTGTCAGTTATACTTTGAAAAGCAAATCAGACATTATGAAATTTTTTCAGGTGCATCGGCATAAGGGCTATTTAATACAACAAGGTATAGAGTTGCTTCAATATAACAATCGTATTTTTGATATTCGTGCTCTTGCACAAAAAAATTCCAAGGGTAACTGGCAATTGACAGGAGCAGGAGCTAGGGTTGCGGCTCCGAATGCATTTATGACGCATGTTCCGAACGGGGGCGAAATTTTCAATCTAACTCATATTTTCACGCAAACTATCGGAAAACAAGAAGTTATTACTAAGCTTCAAAAACAGCTGGATGAAATAGCTGTTGTTATTCCAGAGACATTAGAAAGAGAACTTGGTCTTCATTTCGGTGAAATATCTATGGATATAGGGATTAGTAGAGAATATAGAATGTACTTAATTGAAATCAATGCAAAACCAATGCGTTTTGATGAACCTGAAATTCAGAAAAAGTCAGTAGAAAATTTAACACACTACATTTCATATCTTAGCAGCTGGGATGAAATGCCCGATATGTAAAAAGGGGGCACAAGACATTGTGGAATGTAAAATTGTTCATAGTAACCAATCCTTTGTAAAACAATTATCAAAGGAAATCAATGAAAACATTGCATCACAACATGTGCATAATAATAAACAATACCTCATACAATGGGGAAAAAGTGAACATAACACTAACAATCCTTATTTATATACATTAAATCCTACAGTCGGAATCGAAAATACGAATAATCGCCTGCGAATGTTTAGAATATTGCAACTTAACAACATTGATATACCAGAAATTGTTAAAACAGGAGCCAGGCCCAATGGATTATCTAAATATCAAATTAACAATATTAAAACAATTAGAAACTACCGAATATTCGTTTTCCAATTTCAGACACTAATTATCTATCGTTCCAATGATAATTTAGTATGGTTATCAGCAAATACACAGCAGCCACTAACTAAATATTACCAAGTGCTAGAAGATGCCAATAGAGAAACTAAAAAAGTTGCCCGTTTGGCTGAAAAAGCAGTTTTTTCCTTAGGTTTAGATTTTGGTGAAGTATGGATCGGTATAGATTCCGATAAAAAAAGAGTGGTTCTAAATGTCGATAGTGCACCTATTCTAAATCTAAAAAGAAAAAAACTGTATTACGAAGCGATTGTTCAATTTATAGTTAATTATACTAACGATCTTAACGGAACATTACCTGTGATAGGTGCAGATGCTGAATTTATGTTAAGAAGAAAAGGCAAGATGGTACTTGCTTCTAAATATTTTCCGAAAAACGGCAAAATAGGTTGTGATGCGAGGACAATTAATAGAGATCAAAAGAAAAGACCATTAGCTGAAATTAGGCCAGATCCTAGTACAAAACCAGATATTGTACTAGATAATATATATGAAATTTTTAATGATGCAATAAGAAAAGTAAATGTATCTAGTATCGAGTGGGTAGCAGGAAGTATGCCCTTTAAAGGATACACTGTAGGAGGGCACATTCACTTTAGTGATGTTAAATTAAACACTCCAATGGTTCGCGCATTAGATAATTATCTAGCCATTCCTTTTTCTTTAATAGAAGATGCGGAGATCGCTAAAAAGAGAAGAAAGAAATATGGGACCCTTGGTGATGTACGCACACAGTTCCATGGTGGTTTTG
The DNA here is from genome assembly GCF_001742305.1 of Desulfuribacillus stibiiarsenatis. Lineage (NCBI taxonomy): Bacteria > Bacillati > Bacillota > Desulfuribacillia > Desulfuribacillales > Desulfuribacillaceae > Desulfuribacillus > Desulfuribacillus stibiiarsenatis. The sequence continues at coordinate 130,951 of NZ_MJAT01000036.1, forward strand.
AATATCGAACATTGAGTAGCTGGATCCTTTGTCCTAAAATAACAAAGGCAGCCCTACATCTGAGCTATTTCATAGTTCAGAACTACACACAGTTAAGAAAAGATCTGTTCTTAACCTATAACAATCAACAGAAATTCTACGCTACTGATAGAAATCTATTAAAAAAGTACTTCATCCAAACTTGGGAGGAACTAGAGAAAATCCCTGGGTTCATAAATATTTATAAGAATATTAAAATTCTCCGAGATATGATTGATAAAGATGAGATTTGGAATGAGCTTGGTGACTTTAAAAATAATTGGACGTCTAAAGAAGTTATGGCAACCAATAGAGAAGCAAGAAGCAGCTGATGCCGCTACTTGCTTTTTTTTGTAGTATTAGAAAAATATAAGTATGAAGTAGAGAAGGCACTCTTAAGGCGTGACTTATGCAAGGCATAGAGCGAAAGTTATACCTTGCTTACCTTCGCAAAAGCTAGGTGAAAGCGTAGTTTTCTTTACACTCTAGTATGATATAATAAGTTATATTTGTACTTGGAGGTTTCTATGGTTAAATATACTCCTATGATTGAACAATATTTACATATTAAAAACCAATATCAAGATTGTATTTTGTTTTTTCGTCTTGGTGACTTTTATGAGATGTTTTTTGAAGATGCTAAGATTACCTCACAAATTTTAAATATAGCATTAACTGGTAGGGATGCTGGACAAGCAGATAGAATTCCGATGTGCGGTATACCATATCACGCATTAGATAATTATTTATCTAAACTAGTAGAAAAGGGTCTTAAAGTTGCCATTTGCGAGCAATTAGAAAACCCAACGGAAGCTAAAGGTGTAGTAAAAAGAGATGTTGTCCGTATCATTACCCCTGGCACTGTAATGGAAGAAAAGATGCTACAGGATAAAAACAACCACTTTATTAGTTGTATGATTCAACATCAGGATTCTTATGGATTAGCAGCTGCAGATATTACCACGGGTGATCTGTTTGTCTGCTCACTGGATAATAGCACTCTTAAAAGGGTAATGGATGAAATGATGTCATTTGCACCAAAAGAAGTGATTATCATTGAAGAGAACAAAGAATGGGAGAAACTATTAGAAGATACAAGTATTTATACAACACAATTATATAAAAATACTAATAAATGTTTTCAACCGTTGCAAACATTTATTCAGCATTTCCAAGAACGGATTAATATACATTTATTTCACGAGGTAGAGAAATTGGCAGTTGGGTGGTTATTAGAATATATCTATCTAACACAAAAAAGAGATTGCCAACATTTCAATCAAATACAAAGATATATACCTAACGATAAAATGTTGTTAGATGGTAATGCGAAACGAAACTTAGAATTAATTGAAACAATTCGCACGAAAGAAAAGAAAGGATCTCTCCTATGGATACTAGATAAAACCCATACATCAATAGGAGGGAGAATGTTACGATCCTGGGTTGAAAATCCTTTACAGTCTCTATCTCATATAGAGAGCCGTTTGGATGCAGTCGAAGAGCTAAGTAATAACTATTGTTTGTTATCAGAGATTAAAGATCAACTGAAAAATGTATATGATATCGAAAGAATTATGGGAAAATTAGCTTACGGGAATGCCAATGCCCGGGATTTAGCAGCATTAAGCAAATCATTATTAATTGTACCCATGGTAAAAAATACAATATATCATTGTGAAGCTAAATTACTAAAAGATATGAATGAAAAACTTATTGATATAAGTGCTTTAACAGACATCCTTGAAAAAGCATTAACAGAAGAACCACCTATTTCTGTTAAAGATGGTGGGATGATTCGTGAAGGTTATTACGAACTCTTAGATCAATATAAAAATACAAGTAAAATCGGTAAGGATTGGATATTGAATTTAGAAAAAGAAGAACGGGATAAAACTAATATTAAATCTTTAAAGGTAGGGTATAACAAGGTTTTTGGCTATTATATTGAAGTGACAAAATCCAATATTACTTCTGTGCCTGACTATTATGAAAGAAAACAAACATTAGCCAATGCCGAAAGGTATATAACTCCAGAATTAAAAGAGCAGGAAGATTTAATTCTAAAAGCGGAAGAACGATTGATTGATTTAGAATATCAAATTTTTACCGAATTACGATTATTAGCTATAGAGTATTTACCACAAATTCAGACAATTGCTAAGGCTATAGCTACCATTGATGTTCTACAATCTTTAGCATTTGTTCGATTAGAAAATCAATATATAAAGCCGTCATTTAACACGGATGGGTTATTAGAAATCACTCAAGGAAGACATCCTGTAGTTGAAAAAGTGTTAAAAAACGAACAATATGTTGCGAACGATGTATTATTAAACTCTGCAGATCATCAGATACAATTGATTACGGGACCGAATATGGCAGGTAAATCCACATATATGAGGCAGGTAGCATTAATTGTAATTATGGCTCAAATAGGTTCCTTCGTTCCTGCTGAGAGTGCTAATTTATCAATAGTTGATAGAATCTTTACTAGGATTGGTGCTAGTGATGATTTAGCTAGTGGTCAGAGTACTTTTATGGTAGAAATGGTGGAAGCTAAAGATGCTATCAATGAAGCGACAAATCGCAGTTTAATTTTATTAGACGAAATTGGTCGGGGTACTTCGACATATGACGGTATGGCTTTAGCACACTCACTAATAGAATATATTCATAATCATATCCACGCTAAGACGTTATTTTCGACGCATTATCATGAGCTCACATCTTTAGAGAATAGTCTCGTAAAACTAAAAAATTACCATGCGAGTTGTATGGAAAAAGACAACAAAGTAATATTCTTGAGAAGAATTATACGAGGGAAAGCAGATAAAAGCTATGGGATTCATGTTGCAGAAATCGCTGGTATGCCTAAGGGTGTTATTGATCGAGCGAAATATCTTCTTCAGGATTATGAAAGTAATGACGTAAAGCATGAGGCAGAAATTAAACCAACAGAAGAGCGTACATCATCTATGCAATTATCATTTTTAGATTCTCATACAAATCTATATCTAGATATTATTGAAACATTACAAAAAGCGGATATTCATCGAATGACACCATTAGACGCTCTGAACCTATTACATGGTTTACAAACTAAGATTAAGAATTAGTAGGTGATTTCTTGTCAATTATTCATATTCTAGAAGATCATATAGCCAATCAAATTGCTGCTGGTGAAGTGATAGAAAGACCAATGTCTGTGGTTAAAGAGCTTGTAGAAAACAGCATTGATGCAAAAAGTACAAGAATTAAAATAGAATTATTACAAGCTGGTTTAGAGCTAATACGAGTCTTGGACAACGGTGCTGGTATGGATTCGTCTGATGCTCAGTTATGTTTTCAGAGACATGCTACTAGTAAAATTCGTAATACAAGAGACTTATTTAAAATATCAACATTAGGGTTTCGTGGTGAAGCCTTACCTAGTATTGCTGCCATTAGTAAAGTAGAAGTGAAAACAAGAACGCAACAGGAAACCATTGGTTCACATATACGAATTGAAGGAAACCAAAGTCTCAAATACGAGCCAATTGGTTGTCCAATTGGTACAGAAATTTCTGTTAAAAGTTTATTTTACAATACACCCGCTCGTTTGAAGTATCTTAAGTCATTAACAACAGAAATAGGGCACATCAGTGAATATATTAGTAGAATTGCTTTAGCACATACGCATATTAGTTTCGAATTGTGGCATAATGGAAAACAGATTCTACAAACCTTTGGGGATCAAAACATCTATAGCACTGTTTTAAGGGTGTATGGTGCTCCGACAAACCAACAATGGATTTCTATTAAAAATGAAAATATGGATTATGCAATATCCGGAATTATATCAAAACCTGAGCTGAACCGCGCGAATCGGCAACACATAACTTTTTTCGTAAATGGCCGATATGTTCGCAGTACGAAACTTGCAGATTCTATTATCCATGCTTATCACACGTTATTACCGATTAACCGTTTTCCAATTACGATTCTAAATATCGATATGGACTACACACTTGTGGATGTGAATGTACACCCTTCTAAACTAGAGGTACGCTTTAGCAAAGAAGAAGAATTAAAAGAGTTCTTATATGAGACCATCCATAAGAACTTAATGAATCAATCATTAATTCCTAAAATCTTAGCAGATAAAAAACATTCAAGCATAGTATCGCAATACAATCAGCCTTTAGTGCACAAGAAGATTGATCTAGTAAAAGAAAAAAGTAAGAATTTGCAATTAACTTTAAACCCTTCGGAAAATGTTCTGAATGAATTCCAATACAAGCCTATTAATAAAAGCGTAGAACAAAATCAACCTCTAATAGAAGCTAAAACTATTGAAATTAAACCGAAGGAAACTTTTCGTGTTATAGGGCAATTTCATGGAACTTATATACTAGCAGAAAACGAAAATGGCTTATATATCATTGATCAACATGCTGCCCATGAAAGAATTAATTATGAAAGATTCCTGAATCGACTAAGAAATTATCAGTTTAAGAAACAGGATTTACTGATACCTATTTCGTTAACTTATTCTATTACAGAACTAACAATCATTCAGGAAAAAAAAGAGCTAATTGAGAAATTTGGTATAAATTTTGAAAGCTTTGGTTCGCAAACGATAGTGATTCGCGAATATCCTGATTGGATTCCACACGATAGTATTCAGACTTATATTTCTTTTATTTTTGATAGTATGATATTACGAGAAAAAGAAATTGATGTGATTGAATTACAAGAAGACGCATGTATTCAGCTATCTTGTAAAATGTCAATTAAGGCAAATCAACGGATTTCAATAGAGGAAACAAATCAATTACTCGAAGATTTAATGAATACGTCATTACCATACACATGCCCACATGGACGGCCAATCATCATACATTATAGTGTTTATGAATTAGAAAAACTATTTAAAAGGAAGAATTAATAGAATGAATGTAATGATGACAACAGCTTCTAGAAACCAACAAGAAATAGAACCAGGTGCAAAAAAACTTTCACTTGAGTGGGGAATCCCTTTTGTTTCTAGACATAAAACTTCAGTGTTAGGTTTAATGGAACAATATCAGATGGAAGATATATTCGTACTTGATCATCAGCTTAATATTAAATGGTATAAAAAAGGCCATGAACCAATTAAATATCATCCTGGGATGTCGATTATTCGTATAAAAAGGCTAAAAATTGGAAAACATGATCCTATGATAGATTTTTTAAACATTGGGCCTACTTCAAATTTGTTAGATTGTACATTAGGTATGGCAAGCGATGCGATAGTTTCGCAATTTGTAGCTACTTCAGGTAAAGTGGTTGGGTTAGAATCAGAGAAATTGCTAGCACTCTTTACCAAAAGAGGGTTACAAACCTATCAATCTGAAGACGATGATATCAAACAAGCGATGAGAAAGATAGAAGTGATATGTTCAAATTACGAAGATTACTTAAAAGACTCACCAAACGATTCTTTTGATGTTGTGTATTTTGATCCAATGTTTAGAAGAACAGTCGACTCTTCTAGTAGTATTCAACATATGAAAAGTCGTTGTTGTAATTCACCTTTATCGATAGAATCTGTAGAGCACGCAAAGAGAGTAGCAAGGAAAAAAGTAATCTTAAAAGAAACATCAAGAAGTCGTGAGTTTTCTAGACTAGGTTTCACGGAAATTTATAGATCTAATGCATCCTTTTCCTATGGAGTAATAGACGTGGAGGTTGGATGTTAATGGATAATTTATTAGTTATCATTGGGCCAACGGCAGTTGGGAAATCTAAATTAGGTGTTGAGATTGCTAGAAAACATTACGGCGAAATCATTTCTGGAGATTCTATGCAGGTTTATAAGGAATGTAACATAGGTACTGCTAAGGTTAGTATTGATGAAATGCAGGGTATTCCACATCACCTCATAGACGTAATAGACCCACGGGAGGATTTTTCCGTTGCTCGATTTAAGGAAATGGTCCCACCTATTATTTCCGACATTCATAAACGGGGGAAGTTGCCTTGTTTAGTCGGCGGTACTGGACTATATGTACAATCTTTAATTGATGACTACGGCTTTACGGACGTACAAAGGTCAGATATTTACCGTGGAGAGTTGGAGTTAGTTATGCAAGAGAAGGGTGAAAGAGTGCTCTTCGAGATGTTGCAAGTACAAGATCCTGAATCAGCTATCAAAATTCACCCAAATGATACAAAACGTATTATGCGAGCATTAGAAGTATATCATCTCACAGATGGTAAGAAACTCTCATCTTTAGCTCATAAAAAAGAATCACCATATAATCTTTTGTATATTGGATTAAATATGGAACGTTCTAAATTATATCAAATTATTAATCAAAGAGTTGACATTATGATACAAAAGGGGCTGGTGGAAGAAGTACGATTTTTATTAAATAATGGAATATCTGAGACTAGCAATGCAATGCAAGGAATTGGATACAAGGAAATCATTCCGTATATAAAAGGTGAAATAGGTCTAGAGGAATGTGTAGAAACACTTAAAATGAATACTCGTCGTTTTGCCAAGAGGCAATTGACATGGTTCAGACGTGACCCTAGAATTCAATGGTTTCATGTGGATGAGATGGATTGGTCTACAATAGTTGAAAAAATTGATGTGCTTATTGCAGGAAAGTTTAACTAATTAGAGAATATACATAATAAGTATAAAAAAAAGAAATGCGGAGGGATACGCGATTATGACAACGAAGCAAATAATTATTCAAGATGTTTTTCTTAATCAATTACGAAAAGAAAATATTCCTGTAACTATATATTTAGTGAATGGATTTCAAATTCGTGGATTAATTCGTGGTTTTGACAATTTTACGGTTATTATTGAAGCAGAAGGAAAACAGCAGCTAGTATATAAGCATGCAATTTCTACATTCATTCCTTCCCGTAATATTAATTTACAACAAGAGCTTAACTAATTAAAAGATTAAATTAGAATGCAGACAGCGATTTCCAATCGGTCTGCATTTCTTTTTAATTAAAATATATCTTTTACTATCATAACGACATTGATTATAATAGATGCATATCACACGAGAAAGGAACTTATAAGAATGTCATTATATCATGTTCTTGGTGCTAAACAATTTAATCGATTAGAGTTAGAAGAGATCATTAGAATATCAGAAGATATGGAAGAAATCGAGAAAAATGGAGGCTCTAATCTTTATTCCAATAAAGTTATGACTACTTTATTTTTCGAACCTAGTACTCGTACTCGTTTATCTTTTGAGTCAGCTATGTGTAGACTCGGAGGAAAGATTATTGGTACAGAAAACGCAGCGCAATTTTCTTCAGCCATTAAAGGTGAAACAATTGAAGATTCAATTCGTGTTATTTCTAATTATTGTGATGTAATTGTTATACGTCATACAGAAATTGGTGCGGCTAACCGGGCTGCCGATGTAGCGACAGTACCAATTATAAATGCTGGTGACGGGGCAGGAGAACATCCTACACAAGCGCTTCTTGATTTATATACAATCAAGAAAGAGCTTGGTTATGTGGATGGTCTTTCAATCGCCATGGTTGGTGATTTAACGTATGGTAGAACCGTACATTCGCTTTCTTATCTGCTATCGTATTTCAATAATATCAAAATTTATTATACAGCACCTGAAAATGTGCAGATTCCGCAATATGTAAAGAAGTTTTTAGAAGAAAAAGGAGTATGGTATCAGGAAGTAGATGATTTAAACTCGATTGCATCAAAAATTGATGTCTTGTACCAGACGAGAATACAGAAAGAGAGATTTCCAACTATTGAAGATTATCAATTGGCTAGTGGAAAATATGTTGTGGATAAAGGTTTATTGGACAAGCTCAAGTCAAATAGCGTGATATTACATCCACTTCCGAGAGCTGGAGAAATCGAGATAGAGGTTGATCAGGATCATCGTGCTGGTTATTTTCGACAGGCGAGAAACGGATTGTACGTAAGGATGGCATTGCTACATAAGTGTTTTAAAAGCTGAAAAACATAAAAGAAACCTTGGCTTCGCCAAGCTTTAGCGAAGAGATAGCCTTAGTTACGCTAATACTATCAACATTAAATTTATAAATTTTGATAATGCAAAAAAGAAGCAGCAGATGTAATACATTCTGTTGCTTCTTTTTTGTTCGCCTTATAATTCGTTTTCTATATCTTTTAATAAATTTGCTAATATATCGGTATACATATCAAATTCTTTTATTGCAGCCTTAATCGGTTCAGCAGATGTCATATCAATGCCAGCGACTTTTAGAAGCTCTATCGGATCTTTGGAACTTCCACTTGATAGAAACTCTAGATATTTTTTAACTGCTTCGTCACCGTCTTGTAGAATCTTACGTGCTAATGCAGTGGCAGCAGAATAGCCAGTAGCATATTGGTACACGTAAAAATTGTAATAAAAATGAGGAATACGAGCCCACTCTAACGCAATATCTTTGTCAACGATGACAACTGCGCCATAAAAACTTTGGTTGATTTTATAATATATTTCAGACAAATCTTCGCTAGTTAAAGCATCCCCTTGCTCTAATGCTTCATGAATGACTTTTTCGAATTCTGCAAATAATGTTTGGCGGAAAATTGTAGTCCGGAAGCCTTCTAAATAATGGTTAACGAGATACGCTTTTAATTTTTTATCTTCAGTTTTTTGGAACAAATAATGGAAGAGCAATGTTTCATTGACCGTTGAGGCAACCTCCGCAACAAAAATAACGTATTCTGAAGTAGCAAATGGTTGTTCTTGCTTTGAATAATAGCTATGTAAAGAATGTCCCAATTCATGGGCAAGTGTAAATACAGAATTGATATTCTCCTGGTAATTTAGCAAGATATATGGGGGAGTGTTATGGGTTCCCCAAGAATAAGCTCCACTTGTTTTACCTTCGTTTTCATAAACGTCAATCCATCGTTCCTGAAAAGCCTTTTGAATGATTGAAATATACTCATTCCCTAATGGTCGAAACGCTTGTTCCATATATTCACACGCTTGTTCATACGATATAGAGAACTGAACATTGGGTACCATAGGAACATATAAATCATACATATGTAATTCATCCAGCTTTAATTGCTGTTTTCGTAATGACAAGTATTTATGAAGTACAGGGAGCGACTCGTTTATTGTTGAAATTAAATTCGTATATACTTCTACAGGGATTTCATTTGGCTTCAAAGCAGCTTGTAAAGAGTTGTCGTATTTTCTCACGCGCGCGGTAAACACGTCAGTTTTTAAATGAGCATTGATAATCGTGGCAAAGGTATTTATGTATTTGCTGTAGGTAGTATACATAGCTTGGAATGCATCTTTACGGACACGTTGGTCGTAGCTTTCTAGAAATTGAATGAACCTACCATGACTTAACTTTCTCTCATTACCATTTTCATCTTTCACTATAGGGAATTCTATATCGCTATCTGATAAGACACTGAAAATGTTTTCAGGTCCTTGAAAAAGAGCACTTGCCTCAGAAATAATAGCCTCTTCTTTATCAGACAAAATATGTTGTCGATGGTTTTTAATTTTGTCAAAATATCGTTGATATTTTTTGAGCTCATTAGATTGTGATATAAAGGACTCTATTTGTTCGAAATGTTCAAGTATCTCAGGCTCTACAAAAGAGAATTTAGTTTCCACTTCAGTACTTAAATGTTGTGCACGATCAAAAAGCCCACGGTATTTGAGACCTTTTGTATTTTCATCCCACTTCATTTTGGAATATGTATACAGTTGTCCTGTTCCAATCATAATCTTTTCACGCATTGTCAAGAATTCGACAAGTGAATCAATAGAGTGATTTAGCGAACCTATGTATGTATCAATTTTAGGTAAAAGCTGTTTAACTTCATCATATTGAGCTTCCCAAGCCCCATCATCTGTAAAAAAATTGGTTAAATCCCATTTATATTTGTCTTCGATTGTCTCTCTTTTAGGAACTGCCACTTGTTGTTGTTTGTTATCCAAGGCTATACCTCCTCAAAAGTTATATATTAACTGACATACATCATATACATTTCAATGGAAAAACACAATCATTGCAACCTACTACTAGTACAAAAATAGTAACATGATACTATTATAATTTAACTAAAAAGAATGTTGCCTAATGTGTCTAATATCATTATTATTAGTATTATGAAGAAAACTTTAGCGATATAAGTGGGTGAAAACATGTTTGTAGTCTTCCTGGTATTATTTATTATCTTCCACATTTTCCTATTCGTTTTTCCAAGGGTGGTATTTACGAAAAATGTTGACCCATCGAGTCAGCAGTTAATGTTCGTTAGACTGGCTGCATTTACAATGGTTGTAATAGGGATTGCAACGATTTATTATTAATCATAGCTTTGCATTTTTTATAAAAAGAGTTTACAGTATTGTTGTAAATTCTTTTTTTATTTCTTATATTATAACGAATACTTTGATTATATTAGGAGAGTTCGAGTGAATATACATATGAAAGGCAAATGGTTAACATTTGTATTAACAGATGAGGATGCTGGTCAATCTTTAGAACAAATACTAAAAGATAAAATGTCCTTATCAGGGCGATCCATTCAAAGGCTCACTCGTATGAAGGGTATTTTTGTAAATCAAAAAAAAGCTTTCCTTGAAAAGAAATTAAAAACGCATGACGAGATTAAAGTACGAGTGGAAGAAAGCAATCCTAATATACCAATATTTAATCGTACAATTGAAGTGATGTATGAAGACGAATGGATTTTGGTCATTAATAAAGCTCCAGATTTAAAAGTCTATCCAACTCACGCAAATGATGTACAAACGTTAGCAAATGCAATTCAGTTCTATTATCAGTCGCAAAAAAGACAAGCTGGCATTCATTTAGTCCATAGATTAGATACTGGGACATCTGGCGCTATTATGGTCGCTAAAAATAGCTATGCCCACCAATTATTTGACAAAGAACTGAAAAATAATAGAATCTCTAGAACATATATTGCTATAATAGAAGGAGCCATTCAGGAAGAAGTAGATACTATTAACTTGCCTATTGATCGATGTCCAACGCATCAAACAAAGCGATGTGTATCTAAGAATGGAGAAGAAGCAATCACTCATTATCAATGTTTAGGGAAAACGAAAGATTATTCTATTGTTAAAATTCAAATAGAAACTGGAAGAACCCACCAAATTCGTGTTCATTTTGCACACTTAGGTCATCCGGTAGCAGGTGATCGCCTTTATGGAAGTACCAACAGAAATATTACTCGACAAGCATTACACGCTTATCAGTTGCAATGGACACACCCGATAGACGATAGGAAACAATGTATTTCTGCAAAAATTCCTGCAGATATTCAAAAGCTTGCTCAGCATATAGAGATGACTGAAATACTAGAGAGACTAGAATAATTACGTAGCGGAGGTTGGTTATGTTAAAAGTAGCCATCATTGATGGACAAGGTGGAGGAATCGGAAAGGTATTAACTGAGCACATTCGAAAAGCACTAGGTGAAGAGGTATATCTAGTGGCCCTAGGTACGAATGCATTGGCTTCTTCTGTTATGTTAAAAGCGGGGGCAAATGAAGGTGCTTCTGGAGAAAATGCAATTGCTCGTGGAATTGCCCATGTGGATGTTGTCATTGGACCAATAGGGATTGTAATCCCACATTCATTTCTAGGTGAGATTACTCCAAGTATTGCGAGCATAATAGCTTGTTCTAAACCATACAAGATTTTAATTCCGTTAACGAGAGGAAATTACTCGTTGGTAGGATTAAATAATGAACCACTTCCACATTTAGTAAAAGAATCTATCGAGATTTTGTATCAATATATTGATAATATTAAGAGTAAGGAGGGGTCTGGCATGTGCGAAGCAAATGCTTATATTATTAAAGATGGCAAAGAAGAGTTGCTGCTAGAACGAGTGGATAAAATAGTTCCCCACGAAGATGGGATCTTCTTAAAAAATATTTTTGGAGAACAGAAGATCGTTAAAGCTTCTATTAAAGAAATGGCTCTCGTCAATCACAAGATTATTCTAGAACCAATATCTTAAATAACATAACAAATAGATAATTCAGTATACAAACTTCACGAATGTGAAGTTTTTTTCATTTCTGGGCAATCACCTATTACTTCGTTGATACATAAGATAATATACGAACTGAGGTGTGGGGTGAATATGTTGAAAAAACAGGATACTTTGATTGAAAGAGGGATGAAAACAATATTAGACCAATACGAAACTGGCAAAATCAATTTAGCTGAAACCATGCGTTTCCTCAATCATGATCAATCCATACAAAATGTAAATTTAGATATACCAAATACTTCGATTCAAGAAATATATCAGGAACTGGACCAATTAATTGGATTAGCAGAAGTAAAAAGTTTAGTGAGGGAAATCTTTTCTTTTTTACAAATACAAAATCAGCGCAAATTGAATGGTCTTCTATCTGATGCGCTTGTTTTACACATGATTTTTAAAGGTAATCCAGGCACAGGAAAAACAACTGTTGCAAGGGTGTTTGGACGAATGTTTAAGGAAATGAATATCTTATCGAAAGGCCATATGATTGAAGTTGAGCGTGCTGATCTGGTTGGTGAATATATTGGTCACACAGCTCAGAAGACTAGAGAACAAATAAAAAAAGCTCTTGGTGGAATATTATTTATAGATGAAGCCTATTCTTTAAATCGTGGCGGCGAGAAGGACTTTGGGAAAGAAGCAATTGATACATTAGTAAAGGGCATGGAAGATTACAAAAACGAATTTATTCTTATTTTAGCTGGATATTCTGAGGAAATAGATAATTTTCTTATGTCAAATCCCGGGTTGCCATCTCGATTTCCTATCAATATAAATTTTCCTGACTATACAATAACTGAGCTTATGGACATCGCAGAATTAATGTTGGAGGAGCGACAATATAAGTTTACTTTTAAAGCTCGACTAAAACTACGCAACCAACTAGAAAGAAACCACCAACTTCGAAATCAGAACTTTAGTAATGCCAGATTTGTTCGTAATCTTATTGAAAAGGCTATTCGCAAGCAAGCGACACGTTTGATAAGAGAAAACCAGGCAAGTCTTTTAAGTAGAAGCGAATTAATGATGATTTCTGATCTAGATATTGAAACCACAGGAGGGACTTCTAATGATAGAATTCTTAATTACCGGGAGAAAAGAAGTTGGTAAGACACTTTTTATGTTGCAGTTTTCAGAGTATATTGCTAAAGAAAACGGATATGATTGTTTATATCAATCCTCAAAAGGCGTTCAATTACGAAAAATATCGGACATAGGTAATGCAATTAAAATTTACAATGAGGATATCGGAAAGAACAATCTTCCTAAGAGTATAACAATGTCTACTCACTCTAAAGATAAATTATTAAAATTCACTGATACGTATGGTTTAATTGATGGAATACAGTATAATAGCATAGATAGACAAAATATTAAAACCTCCCTTCAAGCTATCATGGAATGTGATAATTTAATCCATATTATTGATCATAATAACCTTGATAAAAAGAGTTTAGACCCTATTGATTTAGAGCTATACAATATAGGTAAGCAAAAGCGATTTTATATGATGTTAATAAACAAGACAGATTTAGAAAAAACAATGCTTAAATTTCAAGACTATAAGAAAAAAACTAAATTACCAATTCACCCTATTTCATCAATATATAAAGAAGGTTTTTTCCATGTATTTCAGCAAATTAAAACAGTCATGCAACAACCATTGTTAGGTAGGTGATTCTTATTTCAACCATTCAGTCCATCGCAACAGAGGAAAAGGCTATACTAGTAGGTGCTTATCTCTCACAGAGACACCAGACTCAAGAGCAATATGAACAATCTTTGCAAGAATTGGAACAACTCGCCGATACTGCAGGTGCTAGAGTACTTCAGGTTTTTACACAAAATCGGGACGGTTATGACTCTAGCACCTTAGTAGGCAAGGGCAAGCTTGAAGAAATTACGTTATACGTGGAAGAGAATGAAATTGATGTTGTCATCTTTAACAGTGAACTATCTCCTAAGCAAAAAAGAAATATTGAAAAGATTGTGCCGTGTAAAGTAATAGATCGCACGGAACTAATACTAGATATTTTTGCATTGCGTGCACGTACTCATGAGGGAAAATTGCAAGTAGAATTAGCGCAATTACAATATCTATTGCCACGTCTTACTGGAAAAGGAACTGAAATGTCCCGTCTAGGTGGAGGGATAGGAACTAGAGGACCTGGTGAAACGAAGATTGAGGTTGATCGTAGAAAAATTCGAGATCAAGTGACCAAAATTTCTAAAGATCTTGAACAAATAAAAAAACAACGCCAAATTGAACGTAACCTTAGGATAAAAAACAATGTTCCTGTTATAGCATTAGTGGGATATACGAATGTAGGAAAAAGTTCTTTATTCAACCTATTGTATAAGCAATTGAATCCAGCGTCTGCAAAAGACGAGGTATTAGTAGAAAATAAGCTGTTTGCTACATTAGATACAACTGTAAGACTTATCGAATTAGAGCCTAAAATTTCCACACTTATGGTTGACACAGTTGGTTTTATTCAGGATTTACCGCACAATCTAGTAGCAGCGTTTCGTTCTACTTTGGAAGAGGTATTATATGCTGACGTACTACTTCATGTAGTAGATGTAAGTGATCCTCACCATAATGATAAAATTGAAACTGTGGAGAAGGTCTTAACAGATTTAGGAGTCACAGATCCAAGAATTATTTATGTATATAATAAAATTGATATCAGGTCTAACTACAGTGAAGATTATGAACTTGTAGTAACTGAAAACAGTGTACAGGTCTCAGTTTTGCATCAAAATGGTATTGATCAATTGCGAGCGCTAATATTACAATACATATTCCAAGACTATAGCCAAAACACACTATCTATTCCATATCATCGCTCTGATATATATGCTGCTGCTCATGAGATAGGCAAAGTATTATCGAAGCAGGAAGATGAACATGGTTGGATAATGGCTATATTCGCTAGAAAGAGCGCAAATGAAGGATTTATAAAGAAACACATGAACAGTATTGAGATTCTGGAGCGTGAAAATCATGAGTTTACCGTTTGATTCAGAAATATTAAAACTTAAGGATTCTATTGAAAAAAAAATAGCTCCTGTGTTCCAGAATATACAAATGATAGTGGAGAGTAATCAATATCGTGTATTAGAAGCCTTTCAAAAAAATCAAGTTAGTGACTATCACTTTGTAGAGTCTACAGGATATGGACATAATGATTTAGGTCGTGAGGTATTAGAGCAAGTGTATGCAAACGCATTTGGAGCAGAAGCGAGCATTGTTCGACCTCATGTGGTTTCTGGTACTCATGCCATTAGCAGTGTCTTTTTCGGCATTCTTAGACCTGGAGATCATCTACTATACATAACAGGTAAACCTTACGACACTTTGGAAGAAGTGGTAGGTGAGCGTGGTTCCAATCAAGGATCATTAAAGGAATTTCAAATTGATTATAGCTGGTTACCTTTAACAGCAAGTAATACAATAGATTATCAAGGAATTAAAGAAAGTATTCAACCGAATACACGTATGATTGGAATACAAAGATCTAGAGGTTATGCCAATCGACCGTCATTTACAATAGCAGAAATTAAGAAGATGGTGGAATTTTGTAAAGCAATTAGACCAGATCTTATAGTATTTGTTGATAATTGTTATGGTGAGTTTGTAGAGACTCTAGAGCCTACACACGTGGGTGTAGATATTATGGCTGGTTCACTGATTAAAAATCCAGGTGCAGGTATTGTACGTTCTGGTGGCTATATTGTTGGCAAAGAAGAATTAGTTCAGAAAGTCAGTTACCGTGTTACTTCCCCAGGTATAGGAAGAGATGGTGGTGCTATGCTTGGAACTACAAGAGAGTTGTTTCAAGGGTTATTTCTAGCCCCTAACGTAGTCGGACAAGCACTTCAGGGAGTTGTTTTTGCATCTGCTATTTTAGAAGAATTAGGGTATCAGACGGATCCTTTATGGAACGATCCGCGAACAGACATTATACAAGCCATTCACTTGCAAAAACCGGACAATTTATTAGCTTTTTGCCAGGCCATTCAAAAGGCATCGCCGGTGGATTCTCATGTGAAACCGGAAGCTAGTTATATGCCTGGATATGCTGATGATGTTGTTATGGCGGCGGGTGCGTTTATACAAGGGGCAAGTATTGAATTAAGTGCAGATGGTCCCATGCGAGAACCTTATACTGCTTATATGCAAGGTGGTCTAACGTATCATCATGTAAAAATTGCAATTTTACAAGCTATTACAAACTTAAAAAATTTAACGAACAATTAAATCAATGATCAATGTACATGCTCATGTAAATCTATTTAACATTTGTTGACAGCTTTATGTGATAAGTTTATAATTAATTTATTCATGCATTTCATTGATTTTCTAGAGGAGAGAAACAATGGATAATAACGATAGACGTAAACAACCACTTTTCCCAATAGGGATTGTTAAAAAATTAACAAGCCTTTCTGCTAGGCAAATTCGTTACTACGAAGAGCATAAATTAATACAGCCAATGCGTACAGAAGGGAATCAGAGACTATTTTCTTTTGAAGATGTAGATCGACTATTAGAGATTAAATCTTTAATTGATCAAGGAGTTAATATCGCTGGTATTAAGACTGTTTTAGGCACGATTGATGAAGAGCCAATTCCTACGGCTCCTGAGAAGACAGAACCTAAAGTAGATCTTACAGATAAAGAACTTCACGATTTATTACAAGCTCATATTTCTGAACAAATCGCTAGACCTAGTATAGGGAATCCATTAATTCAGGGTCAGTTAGCTAGGTTCTATCGAAAGTAGTGAATAAGTTAATATTATTCTGGGAGGAATGTTCATGAGTCGTTATACAAAAGAAGATATTATGAAATTAGCAAAAGAGAATGATGTATCTTTTATTCGTTTACAGTTTACTGATTTAATGGGTATTATTAAAAATGTAGAAATTCCTATTAGTCAATTAGACAAAGCACTAGATAACAAAATGATGTTTGATGGTTCTTCGATTGAAGGATTCGTAAGAATTGAAGAATCTGATATGTATTTATATCCGGATTTAGATACTTGGGTTATTTTTCCATGGTTTGCCAACAAAGGAAAAGTAGCTAGACTTGTATGTGATATCTATATGCCTGATGGTACTCCTTTCCTTGGGGATCCTCGTGGGATATTAAAGAGAGCTATGCAGGAAGCTAAGGAAATGGGATATACATCTTTTAATGTAGGACCTGAGCCTGAGTTTTTCCTATTAAAGCTTGATGAAAATGGTAAGCCAACGAATGTTATGAATGATGAGGGTGGATATTTCGACTGGGCTCCTGTAGATTTAGGGGAGAATTGCCGTAGAGATATTGTATTAACACTTGAATCATTAGGCTTTGAAATTGAAGCATCGCATCATGAAGTGGCACCTGGACAGCATGAAATAGATTTTAAATATGCAGATGCAATTACTGCAGCTGATAATATCCAAACATTTAAATTAATTGTAAAGACAGTAGCTAAGGAGCATGGTTTGCATGCAACATTTATGCCAAAGCCTTTCTATGGTATTAATGGATCTGGAATGCATTGTCATCAATCATTATTCAAAGGCAATGAAAATGCATTTTATGACGAGAGTGATGTACTAGGCTTAAGTGTTACGGCAAAGCAGTACATTGCAGGTATACTAAAGCATGCACGTGGTATGACAGCGATTACTAATCCAACGATTAACTCTTACAAACGTTTAGTTCCAGGCTACGAAGCTCCTTGCTATATTGCATGGTCTGCTAAAAATCGTAGTCCATTGATTCGTGTACCTGCGGCAAGAGGAATGAGCACGAGAATCGAAGCTCGTTTCCCAGATCCAGCTACCAATCCTTATCTAGCTTTAGCTGTTATGTTAAAAGCAGGCTTAGATGGAATTAAGAACAAACTAGAAGCTCCTAGACCGACCGATCGTAACATCTATGTTATGAACGACTTAGAGCTTAAAGAAGCTGGAATTGATTCTTTACCAGGTAGCTTAGAAGAGGCGATTAAGGAACTTGCGAAAAATCAAGTCATGAAAGATGTATTAGGCGAGCACGCATATAGCCATTTCATCAGTTCAAAACAAATTGAATGGGATATCTTCCGCACGCAAGTCCATGAGTGGGAGAGAGAGCAATATATGGCTCAGTTCTAATGTAATTCAATACTTAAGTTAATCCTAAATTCTTAAATTCTTAAATTCTTAAAATAGAGAAATAACAAAACGCCCTCAAACGGATTGTTTGAGGGCGTTTTGTTTAAAATTCTCGATATATACCAATTACTTTTCCTAAGATGGATACACGATCATAATACGTTGCTTCCATAGTTGAATTCTCTGGTTGAATACGGAATCTTCCTTTTTCTTTATAGATACGCTTAACTGTAGCTTCATCATCTTCTGTCATAACAACTGCAATTTCCCCGTTTTCTACACTCATTTGTTGACGAATAATAGCATAATCTCCATCTAATATCCCAGCTTCTATCATACTGTCACCACTAACACTTAATATAAAAACATTATCGTCCCGTACAAGGGAGTTCGATAATGGCAAATAATTCTCAATGTTTTCGGTAGCCGTAATTGGCAGGCCAGCAGTAACCTTACCAATGACAGGTATATATGTATGATCTAAGGAGAAATCCTCTTTACCAGTCCCATCTAAAATTTCAATGGCCCTTGGTTTTGTTGGATCCCTTCTAATATATCCCAACTCCTCAAGAGTTGAAAGATGACCATGGACTGTTGAACTTGAAGCAAGCCCTACAGCTTCACCAATCTCACGAACAGAAGGGGGATATCCTTTTTTTTGAACTTCTGCTTTTATAAAATTTAATATATTAGTCTGACGTTTACTTATTGGTTTCATTGAGTTTGCTCATCCTTTCCTAGTTGATTGTAAAATAAATGAATAAGAGCAAGAGGATATGTATATACAAATTATAGCATAATTTTCTTAAGTGGCAAACAAAAGTTCGATTTTCACCTTATAGAGCCACGTTTTCGAATAGCATCATGTAATCTATGTTTGGAAGCTTCTACATATTTCTTAGCTGTTACAGCAATATCTTCGTGACCTAGTTGAGCCGCAACAACACGAATGTCCCCAGTTGCTTCATATAAAGATAGACCAGCAGATGAGCGTAGTTTATGTGGAGTTATATTGTATTTTCCAATAGCTTTTGCATACTTTTTCACTATCTTTTGCATACTGCGGATTGTTAACCGCCCACCATCCCGATTTAAAAATATAGCGTAAGGATCATTTGACATTGGTCTAGGACGCTGTTGGTGATGTAAATATGCATTAATGGAGGATTTTGATTCTTCCGAAAAGGCTATTGTACGAACTTTCGCACCTTTTCCTAACACCGTAATCTCAAGGTTTTGAAAATCGATACTATTCACATCTAGTATAAATACTTCACCAACACGCATTCCAGTGTCTAATAATAATGTAATCAATGCTAAATCACGAGAAATTGATAATGCAGTACGGGATTTACGTTGTTTATCCGTTAAACCAAAGCCACTTTCAATCGCATCTAATAATGTTACTTGTTCATTGGGAGCGAGAGCAATAATACCTTTTTTATTTAGTTTTAAATGATCATAATTACTTGTAGGATTATTCAGAATCTTGTTTTTCTTATGTAATGTTTGAAATAATACTTTTAATGATGATCTACGACGTGCTTGAGTAGTTTTCGTTACATTGCGCTCATTCAGTTGCCATTGCTCAAATGCCATTAGATGATCAAATTGAATACTATTCATGTGTTCTACAGTAAGTTCATTGACAAGTAAATCATCATTCGGTGAGACATTTGAAATATAGTATTCAAAAAACAAATGCCAGTCGCGCATATAATGAATGAGAGTAGACCTTAAGCGACCCTCAATGACAAATTTAGTGGTTATTACAACCTCACAAAAGTTTGGAAGTTGCTTAGATAATGTTTTAAAAATTTCTTGTTGTTTTTTCGTTAGTTGATTTATAAAATCAGCCATAAAAGCACCTCCTAAAACTATACTCGCTTGTAAAATATTATATCATGTTATGATGGTACCTTATTAATTAACTTTTATCATGTGTTCGTTTAATTTGCATTATACGAACACATGATAAATTGAATATAACATATATTTGGTATCTCTTCTATTTCTTGATTTTTTTAATTTCTTTATAAATATCTAAACCAAGTTCTAAAGCATTTCCATAATGCATGTTCATTGGATTGGTTCCTAAGCTCCAGATCCGGCCAACAGTATCAATGGCAAAATCTACTTCATATCCTAACCAAGATCCTGTATTTACATTTTTAAGTTTTGGATCTAAGATGTTCACGATTGTAGAAGAATATTCTAAGATTTCACTTTGAAATACTGATTTTGATAAACCAGATAAATTTGTAATTTCATCAAGACTGGAAACTTTTCCACCAAAACGTTGGCTAGTAATCGTTGATTTTGCAGCAGCTAATTTTGCATATATACCATGTTGTTTCCAGCTACCATCCAATTTACGTCCTACTTTTACGTTTAAATCGATTAAACTGCCTTTATATGAAGTTACTTTAATCCCTCTTTGTACAAAACATTTAGTAAATTTCATTTGCTTTAATAGCATCGTTTCAATTTCTATATATCCTACAGTACTTGTGCAAATTTGACCATTACAATAATAATGGTAATGGTACACATCTCGTTTAATTCTAACAATATGAATCACGTGGAATCCGACATGTGGTACACATGGTTTAATAAAAATCGATTTATAACAATGTAAATAATCAAATGCTAGCTCCACATTTGTTAAAAGTGTAGCTTCTGGTAAAAACATGTTAATCCTAGAATCTTTATTCAAAATATTATATATTTCCCACTTGCAAAAAGAACCCATTGTGTATCCCTCGATTCTACCTGTTTCAAATAAAAGCCATCAGTAGACATAATAAATATTATGTCTACTGATGGCTGATGTCGCTAGGCAATCGTTTAATCTTTATTATTTTCATTCTTTGCAAACACATTGAGCATATCTTCGTGAGATCTTACTAATCTAATATCTCTCTCACACATTAAACGATAAACGGAGCATAATTGGAATATTCTAGATGTAATTCGTTCTCCGAGTACTAAATCCATAGCTGGAGGGTCTAGTAAATTTGTGGTGATTACCGTTGGTAGCTGTTCTTGTAGTCGATAATCGATAATGCTGTATAGCTTATCTTTCACCCAATCACTATAATTATGTGCACCTAGGTCGTCGAGAATTAACACTTCAGAACTACGTGCAGCATCCATGATTTCAAATTCGCTACTATCAGTATTTTTCCCATAGCTTGAACGTATTTCGTTTAACAAATCAGGTACAACAACAAATAAAAGTTGTGTCGATGGCTTTTGTTCTAATATTTCGTTCGCTATTGCACCAGCTAAATAGGTCTTCCCTCTACCGGTTTTACCAACAAAGAGCAAGCTATCAGAAGTGCGATTTTCAATAATATTATAGACAAAGCATGCAGATGCTTCCATAGCTTTCTCCGCTAGGTCTCTATATGTTAATTGGTTTTCCTTAATTTGTGTTTTTGCATAAAATCGGTAGTCGAATTTATCAAAAGTACACGTCCTTAGTAATTTAGATAATCTAGCAGATTTTACTTTTCGCTCAATGTTCTTTCTTTTTTGACAGTTACAGATTCGCGCGAACATATCAAGGCCAGAACCTTCTAAAATATAGCCGGTATCTTTACAATCATTACATTGATAAGAATCTTGATGTGATTGTTTTCTATCATTTCTATCAATCGTGGGTTTATAACTCTTAATTAATTGATTGATTGGCTCCATGAACAGCTCACCTACCCTCTTTTGAATCTATGTCTAACCAGTACCAGAGTTCTTTATCCTTATCATGATTGGTACTACGTTTACTTTCCGCTTGATTTTGCTGTTTAGTATTCTTTCTTTCCATGAAGATTTGCTGATCTGCTTGTGCCTCATGTATAGAACGAATATTTTTCTTCTTCCATTCAAAAAGAATTCTATCAATATACAGCATATTAAATTTACCGATTAGAACAGCTTGTCTTAAAGCTTCTGTAATTAATTCTTTATGAAACTGATCTTCCTGAATCCATTTTACGATTCTCTCATATTCCATTGGTGATAAAGGTCTACCAAATTCTTTTTGAAAGATTGTAAAAAGATCTTGCTCTTCATGCTCTTTTAACAAATCTAAACTCGACATATCACGATTCTCTTTTTTAGCATGACTTTCCAAATAGATGCGTTCTATTTGCTCCATCCAGCCTTCTTCTTTAAGCCACAGTCCACTTAATTGATCAAATAGTGGTTGAGTATTATATACTTCATAATGCATGTCGGTAATATCATCTTTACTTTCATCAATTTTTAAATAACCGCCGTTGATTAATCGTTGTAACATACTCATAATTTGCGATTCGTTTGCTGTCATTCTATTTTTCAAATCTTCTAAACTTGGAAATAGCTCGTCCTCAAGTTTTTGGAAATGAACAATATGAAGAATAAACATGACTTCCTGCTCGTTTAAGCCAAGTTTTTTGTAGTATTTTAATAAGGCGCTAGGTACAGGAATATCGTTATATTCCCAACAACTTTTTATGATTCTCTTAATAACACTTTGGGTTTTTCTTTTCATCGATGTAACTCCTCTTTATAAAAACAAAACAACTTTTCTATTACTTCAAGTATATCAGCCAGCTAAAATAATTCCAGTGGAAATATAATTCTAAGAAAGAAAAAGAAGTGAAAGTAAAAACAATATGACTAGAAAGGGCTCTAGCCATATTGTTCATTAACATACTCGATTTAATAAATATTGAAACTACAATTGTGGTAAATATAAAATACTACTTATTTGATGCTTCTACGTATTCCTTAATTCTTTGGATACCAGCTTCAATATTTTTCATACTTGTTGCGTACGATAGGCGAATATGAATGTCAGAACCAAAAGCAGATCCTGGAATAACCGCAACATTTGCTTCTTCTAATAACTTTGCAGCCCATGCATCTGCAGTTTTCACATCATCAGTTAAAAGTTCTTGTACGTTAGCATATGCATAAAAAGCACCAGTAGGCATTGCGCAAGAAATACCATCGATTTGATTCAATAAATCAACCATAGCTTTTCTGCGTTTATCAAACTCTAGAACCATCTCATTTAGCGGTTCTTGGGTTCCAGTAATGGCTTCTAATGTAGCCCATTGAGCCATTGTAGTGGGATTGGATGTGCTATGGCTTGATAAGTCAATAATCGCATTAATTATTTCCTTATCACCTGCTACATAACCAATTCTCCAGCCAGTCATGGAATATGGTTTTGATACACCGTTTACTACTAATGTTCGTTTGAATATTTCATCATTTAGGCTTGCAATGCTTACGTGCTCCGTTCCGTCATAGACAAGCTTTTCATATATTTCATCAGAAATAACTAATATATCCTTCTCTACACAAACTGCTGCAATTGCTTCTAATTCCTCTTTAGAGTATACAGTTCCAGAAGGATTACTTGGCGAATTAAGAATTAATGCTTTTGTTTTATCAGTAATAGATGCACCTAGTTGCTCAGCAGTAATTTTAAACAGATTAGATTCTATCCCCTCCA
Source organism: Desulfuribacillus stibiiarsenatis (assembly GCF_001742305.1). Taxonomy (NCBI): domain Bacteria; kingdom Bacillati; phylum Bacillota; class Desulfuribacillia; order Desulfuribacillales; family Desulfuribacillaceae; genus Desulfuribacillus; species Desulfuribacillus stibiiarsenatis. Next base: position 154,704 of record NZ_MJAT01000036.1, read on the forward strand.
CATAAACGGGAACAGCTGAAGCTAGTTTTACTTGCTCAGGGTAACTCACCCAGAAAGGAATCGGTATAATTACCTCATCACCAGGATTACAAATGACTTGAAAAATGTTATACAAAGCATGTTTCGCACCACTACATACACATACATTAGCAACTTCATATTGTAAATTATTGTCTGCTTTAAGTTTCGCACAAATTGCCTTGCGTAACTCTGGTAACCCGGCAGCAGGAGTGTACTTTGTTTGACCATCTTTCATTGATTGATAAGCAACTTCAATGATATGTTCAGGTGTGTTATAATCTGGCTCCCCAGCTCCAAAACTAATAACATTGATTCCTTGCTGCTTTAATTCCTTCGCTTTTGCCGTGATTGCTAATGTAGTTGATGGCGTTAGTGTCTCTACACGCTTAGAAAGTTTCATTGTTATCCTCCCAGTGACATTTATATATTTTATGAACTAACGATTCTCTGTGTATCTCTTGCGATTACAAGTTCCTCATTAGTCGGTATTACTAAAACCTTCACTTTAGAGTTTGGTGTGCTAACCATCCTTGCCGATTTAGAGAAAATTTCATTTGCTTGTGAATCCAACTCTACTCCTAAGTATGTAAGATTTTCGCAAATTTTCTTCCGTAAAATCGGAGAGTTCTCCCCAACACCTGCAGTGAATATAAGAACATCTACCCCATTCATGGCGGCAGCATAAGCACCAATGTATTTTCGAATTCTATACTCATACATATCAAATGCTAATGTTGCATTTTCATTGCCATTTAATAATCCTTCTTCAATTTCTCTCATATCACTACTAATTCCAGAGATACCTATAAGACCACTATGTTTATTTAGCATAGAATTAATGTCTTGTAATGTATACTCCTCTTTATTCATTATATACAAAACAGCCGCTGGGTCAATATCTCCTGAACGAGTTCCCATCATTAATCCTTCCAATGGTGTCATGCCCATAGAAGTATCAAGAGACTTCCCATCTAAGATAGCGGTGACGCTTCCGCCATTACCAATATGACAAGAAATGATTTTTGAGCTTTCAAGTGGAATATTAAGGATTTCTAAAGCTTTTTCGGATACGTATTTATGGGAAGTACCGTGGAACCCATATCTTCGAACTTTATATTTTTTGTATAGCTGCATTGGTATTGGATATAGAAACGCTTTCTTTGGCATGGTCTGATGAAAAGCTGTGTCAAATACAGCTACTTGTGGTGTATCAGGCATAGATTCTCGTGCAGCTTCGATCCCTAATATGTTTGCCGGATTATGTAATGGAGCAAGATCAATGCATTCTGTGATAGTGTTCATGACTTCTGGTGTAATTAAAACTGAAGCAGAAAAATCCTCCCCTCCATGGACAATCCTGTGTCCAACGGCGGATATTTCAGAAAAATCTTGAATTACTCCTGCTTGCTTGCTTCTTAGTACTTCTAATACCTCAAGAATTGCAGTCTTATGCTCAAGGATTTGTTTTACTTGTTTAATCTTTTCTTTACCTGCTGGCTCATGTGTTAATATCGCATCTTCCATACCGATTCTTTCTACTCTTCCACTTGCTAAAACAGATTCATCCTGCATATTAAATACTTGATATTTTAAAGATGAGCTTCCACAGTTTAGTACTAATAATTTCACCCAAGACACCCCTTATTAATTATTTTTATTTGTATTATCAGCTTATAGCAGTAATATTATCACATAAAAATCAGATTGTAATTTTTCAAATATGGTAAGAATTCCTTAGTAATGACTATTAAATAATAACAGAGCTAGTTTTTGAGTACTAACTCTGTTTTACTAAATATTTCATTCTGTTTTATTGTTTATATTTTGAAATTAAATCTCGCAAGTCGTCTCCGTCAAGTGATTCTAACTCCATAATTTTTTTAAATATACCTGTTATTACATTCCTACGTTTCTGTATCAGCAGCGTAGTTCGCTCTTCAAGGTTTTTAATTATGGAATTTATTTCATCATTAATCTCTTTTTTATTCAGTTTCTCATCAATAATACCTATTGAAGATAAACCTGAGTTAATGATTTTTTTGGACAGATCGACTGCTTTTTGAAAATCATTTTGCGCCCCAGTACTTTTACTACCTAAAAATTCTAGCTCGGCGACCGAGCCAGCAAGAGCAATCATAATTTGCTTTTCAATCATTTCTCTTGTGTATAAATAGTGATCTTCTTGTTGTGAATGCCGAACATACCCTAATGCTCCACCCCTAGGGGTTATTGAAATATAGTCAACAGTACCTGGATTTACTTCTTCAGATATTATAGCATGTCCTAATTCATGATACGCGATGCGCTCTAATTCCTTAATAGAAGCTTTGCGATCGGTTTTCTCCCCCATAAGTACCTTATCAATCGCTTCTGAAATATGGTCTTTGGTAATCGTATCCTTATCATCTCGCAAAGATAATATACTAGCTTCGTTTAGTAAGCTTTCTAATTCTGCTCCAGAAAACCCAAACGTTTTGGATACGATATATTCTATCGTCACCTCTGAATCAATAGGTTTATTCTTAGCATGGATCTTGATAATCTGAGCGCGACCTTCACGATCTGGCAAATCAACGATAACTTTTCTGTCAAATCTACCAGGACGAAGTAACGCTGGGTCTAGAATATCGACTCGGTTTGTTGCTGCTATGATAAGAATCTGGACAGAATCGTGTTCTTTCAAACCATCCATTTCGGTTAATAACTGATTCAGTGTCTGATCATATTCTTTGTTGCCCATTCCTGATTCTCTTTTTTGTCCAATTACATCAATTTCATCAATAAAGATGATTGCGCTAGATTTTTGTTCTCTTTCAGCAATCTTATACGCACTATTAAAAAGATCGCGGATTCTTTTCGCGCCCATCCCTACATACATTTCTACAAATTCCGAACCACTTGCAGCTAAAAATACAGAGTTAGTAAAATTCGCCGAGGCTTTCGCTAATAACGTCTTACCTGTTCCAGGAGGACCCACTAACATAAGGCCTTTTAACGGTCTTATACCTATTTTTTTATAGCTTTTAGCATTTATAATAAAATCTAAAGCTTCTTTTAATTCCCTTTTTGCGCGTTTTTGACCACCTATATCGTCAAAATTGGATTCAGTATTTTTTATTCGATAATCTTGCTTCGTGAAGTTCGCAAAACCATCCTTAGTATAAATATAAAATAACACTCCGCTAATGATGATGAAAAATAACAATAATGGAGTAACATTGACACCAATAATGATAAGAAAAATAAAAACTGCAGGAATAATTCCGATAATTATCTCTTTTGTCATTTTACCACCCAATCATTATACTCTTGGAATTAGCTCATAAAGATAATTATCTCCATTTTTAAGATTTAAATAGATAAATTTTTCATCTATTTCTACTTTCATTACAAATGTTGTGTTCTTATCTTGGTTCAATGCCTGTAATAATGTGTATTGCTTTGTCTCGATTGCTTCAAATAATTGAAAGCTTATATCATTTAAATACGTTGTAAGCAATTCATCTCTATTGTCTTTCAGCGTAATCACAAAGGCTTGGTTAGAAAGATGTTCATTTAATGCCGTGTGAATAGCGTTGTAATCTTCCATAAATTGTTCGGACTTCATAGTAACTATAATGTTTTTACTTTTTCTCGTGACATTTATTTCGTAACTTTCTATGCCTCCCATAGTATCTAAAACTTTCTCAATCGGTTGTATCACAAGATAATGTTGATGTGCATAAAAACCCAATGTTAAAGTAGCTGTTGTAACAATAAAGGATATAAGAATTAAATAAATACGCATCTTCTTCATGCTACCCCTACCCTTCTAATTTACCTGACCATCTAAGTGTATAAACAAATATATAAATGACGTATAGATAAAATTATAGCATAATATATGTTTAGAAAGTTTGTCCAAAATATAGAAGCATAATTAAGATAAATATTCATTACGTTTTTAATTAAATTGCTCTGCTATTATTTTATCTTGGGTTGGAAGCCAAGCATACTGTATAATTTCCACAAAATTATTGGCGGTATCTGTAATTACAATTGAGAATTCTTCTAGATTGCTATGGATTTTAGAGAATTTATAAATAAAGTGTATTTTATATTGTGATGATTGATAATCAATTGGTTCTTGAGTTATATGTAAGTTTGAAAATGTATCGCTCGGGATTGTTTGTAGATAATAAACCTCACTTGGTAAATCATAACTCTCAGTAATCTGCAAATTCAAAGCGTTACGTATATGATGTACAGGGTTTATTTCACCGGGATTAAATTCGATTGGTATCCATTGTTCAATACTTTTCATATAGTATTCTTTGTTATTTTTTAGTATCGTCCAAGCGTCGTCTGTAGGCTTTAAGAGCAACATCGTTTGATATGTATATATAATATAGTTAGGATTTCTCTTAGTTTTTAATAATGGCAAGAAATCATGAATTTTATCAACATTGGGTATCTCATATTCTTTTATTGTTACTTCTAAGTGCATGGTTTCATTTTTAATGGTTCTTTGGAGGAATTTTAAAAATTCACTACTATTATCAAATGGATTTGTTAATTGATTCGAGGTATTGGGAGGGAAAAGAATGAACCATATTAATATGGCAGAAAGCGTGACGAAGAAAATTGTTAACACTATATTTCTTAAATAAAGGTTATAGTTATTCATATGCTCCTCCCCCTTGTCTACATTCTATGCAGGAAAGCAGGAGCAATATGATTGTTCTATCTTATAGATGAAAATTCGATTGTTTCATTCGTTCAAGATCTTTATGACTGGTAAAGTCAAAATGCAAAGGTGTAATACTCACATAATAATTATCGACTGCGTGTACATCAGTATCCAATGTATTAGTAAGTTCCATTAAATCTCCAGCTAACCAATAATACGATTTTCCTCTAGGGTCTGAACGATGTTCGTAGAAGTTAGTATATTTTCTAATACCTAGTTTTGTAAATTTCACACCTTTGATGTCTTGGCTATTTAATGGAGGTATATTGATATTTACAACTGTTTTTTTTGAAAGGAAATCTGTTTCCAATAACTGCAGTAGTATAGTCATTACAATATCTGATGCTTTTTCAAAGTTAAAATCATCGTGACCACCAAGAGATATAGCAATGCTAGGTACTTCTTGAACAACACCCTCAATAGCACCCGCAATAGTTCCTGAGTATAAAACATCTAATCCTAAATTTGGGCCCGCATTAATTCCGCTAATCACTAAATCCGGTTTATCATCTAATAATGTACTAACACCTAATTTCACACAATCTGCAGGTGTCCCATCCACATGGTACGCCTTTACACCATCTGAAAACCCATGAAATTTAGTTACTCTTAAAGGATCATGAATGGTGATGGCATGACCTGTTGCGCTTTTTTCACGGTCTGGAGCTATGACAAAAACGGTAGCAACTCGTTTCAGCTTATTTACTAGGTGTAATATACCTTCAGCATAAATTCCATCATCATTCGTAACTAAAATATTCATGTATTCCTCCTATTTTAACATTGTATATTTTTCCTAATATTATAATAAATTACGTAAATTTTATCACAAAAAAAATAAAAATGCCCTAATTGTACTATAAATAAGGACATTTCAATAAAAGCATAGATGTATGTTCTGTTTATTCTGCCTGAATATGTTAGACATAAACATAAAGTATCATGCCATACTATGAATGCACCTTTAGAGGAGGTGAAGTTGCAATGGCAAGAATGACAAACAAAATGTTCCAAGTTTCAAAGGACGTAATAGAGAACTTCCAATTCGAAGTCGCTGAGGAATTGGGAATGGCTCCAAAGGTCCGATGTGAGAAATGGGCATGCATTTCTCATTGCGATGATTCAGAAGATATCGTAATGATAAGAAGTTCTTTTTAATTAGTATGATTTTCTATTGGTAATTCTATTCAAAATTTCTTCCTACAACAATTTCTGTTAAGCGGCTGAGAAGCCGCTATTTTTTTAACTCCGCGATGATACGTTGTGCAATTTCTTCACATTTATTAAATACTTTGACGGTATCCATATGTAATTCACGATTTTTCAGCAATTGTTTGCCAGCAACCCAGACGTGCGATATATCTCTAGAATTTGCAGAATATACAATATGTGATACTAAATCAAATTTGGGATAATAGTGGGCATATTCAGTATCAAATGCAATAATATCTGCTTGTTTCCCCTCTATTATAGTGCCTACTTGTTGATCGATTCGAAGTGTTTTGGCACCTTCTATCGTAGCTATTTCTAAAGCTGTTCGAGCAGGAATTGCCAAAGGATCAAAACTAGCCCCTTTGTGAATTAACGCTGTTAACCTCAATTCTTCTAACATGTCTAAGTTGTTGTTACTTGATGCACCATCAGTTCCAATACTAACAGTTAGCCCCTCTTGTAATAATTTCGGGATGGGAGCAATTCCACTGGCTAATTTTAAATTGCTACCAGGATTGTGACAAATTTTTACGTCATATTTTTTGAAAATTTCTATATCATTATCACTTAAGTGTACGCAATGTGCTGCTATTGTTGGTCTAGTAAACACCCCTACCTTTTCCAGATGCTCTACTGGACTCATACCGTATTGATTATAACAATCCTCCACTTCCTTCTTCGTTTCAGAAATGTGGATTTGGAGTGGTGTATCTAACTCATTAGCAAGGGCTATAACTCTATCTAAAAACTCTGGCGGGCATGTATATGGAGCGTGGGGACCTAATGTACATGTAATACGTCCTTCGGATTTATTATGCCATTTTTTAATAAAATCTTTACTTTCTTGCAAAGCAATATCTTTATTAGGTGAGAAACCAATTAACCCTCTGGATAAGCAAGCACGTATTCCTGTCTCCTCAACAGCTTTAGCTACATGTTCCATAGAGAAGTACATATCAGCAAAGCAAGTAGTGCCAGATTGTATCATCTCAATTACAGCCAATTTAGTGCCCCAATATATATCATCATCGGATAATTGACCTTCAAATGGCCAAATTTTCGTTTCTAGCCATTCTTGTAGTGGCAAATCATCTCCATAACCTCTTAATAAAGTCATTGCCGCATGACCATGTGTATTTACAAAACCAGGCATAATGACTTTACCAGATAAATCGATGCACTCATAATTATTATTCTTATATTCTTGTATTTCATCAGACGATAATTTCTTAACTTTCCTAATGATCTGTCCTTCTATGATAATATCAAGTAGTTCTGGCTTCCAATTTTTTTCCATCGTTAATACTAAACCATTGTAAAGTAATTGATTCACTTAGCTCTCCCCTTTCATATCTAATTTACTGTATTGATTTAAATAAGCATCCCTCATGATACTCACATCATGTTCATCTAAAATATGTGGTTTTCCAATGGATCGAGCAATTGAATAGATTTGTGCAGCTTTTTCAACTACTAAACATACCTTAAAAGCCTCGTGTACCGTTCGACCTATTCCTACAAATCCATGATTTGCAAGCAATACTCCATATTGATTTTGAATCGATTGTACGACCCCTTCCGCTAATTCACTACTTCCTGGAAGATAGTATGGAGCAACAGGTACGAATCCCCCAGCAATTTGTATCATATCCTCTATGATTGGCGGGATTGGCTCGCGAATAACAGAGAATGCGCTAGCATAAACGCTATGTGTATGCATAACACCATGTACATCTGGGCGGTTTTTTAACAATGCGATATGTAAGGCCTTTTCAGAAGAGGCCTGATATTTACCTTCTATATGTTGACCTTGCATATCAATGACAGGCAAGTCTTGTGGCGTAAGATTTTTATAATCGATTCCAGATGGTGTAACTACAATTAGATTATCCTCTTCTACCCTGGCACTTACATTTCCCCAAGTTGAAGCAACTAACTTGCTATGGACCATATCCATAGCAGATTCGTAAACAGCCTTTTGAGCTTGTGCAATTGTTCTATACATTTAACTCATTACCCCTAAAATCATAAGTTTTAAAAAAATGAACTCATTGTTTCTTTCGACGGTTTATGAATAATGCCTTTTTCCGTTATAATTGCTGTAATATTCTGATGAGGAGTTACATCAAATGCTGGGTGGTAAGCAACTGCATCTTTTGGAGCAATAAACGTATCATATACTTTAATGACTTCTTCAGTACCCCGCTCTTCAATTTCGATTTCATCACCAGAATCAATTTGTAAATCGATAGTAGAAATTGGAGCTGCTACATAAAACGGTATGTTATGTTCTTTGGCAAGAACTGATAAAGAATATGTACCAATCTTATTCGCTACGTCGCCGTTTGCTGCAACACGATCAGCACCGACAATTACACAGTGGACTTTCCCTTGCTTCATCAGAAAACCGGCCATGTTATCAGTTACTAAAGTCACTGGAATGTTATCTTTCATTAATTCGAATGTCGTTAATCTTGATCCTTGTAAATATGGACGAGTTTCACCAGCGTAAACATGAATGTTCTTGTTTTGTTCGTGGGCTGAGCGAATGACACCTAAAGCAGTACCATAATCAACTGTCGCTAATGCACCGGCATTACAATGGGTGTATATTTGAGCTCCTTCAGGAATTAAGGTAGCTCCATAGGCACCCATTTTTTTGTTAATTTGAACATCATCTTCTGCTATCGTTTCTGCTTCTCTTACGATTTTCTCCACTAACTCAGGTACAGTAAAATTATCTTTATTCAGTTCAAGAAGATTTCTCATGCGCTGGATCGCCCAGAATAAATTTACTGCGGTAGGTCGTGTGTTCGCAAGAATTTTTGCAGCATTATCTATTTTCTCCAAAAATTCATCTTTTTCCAAATTTCTATATTTTAGTGCAGCTAGTGCTAATCCAAACGCTGCTGTTGCGCCTATTGCTGGTGCTCCTCGAACAATCATATTTTTGATTGCTAAGGCAACATCTTCATAGTCACTATACTCAATCCATTCTTCTTTATTTGGTAGTAAAAGCTGATTGATCAGCTTTAATCTTCTATTTTCCCATAACATAGGACGCATATTTAAACCCCCTGATTAAAATTTTCCTAATTCAGCAGCTGCATATTGGCAATTGCAATCTCTAATAAGATCTTCATTTTCAATCATGTAGAAAAATAATTCTCTTATTCCTTTGATATTATTTGCCATAACTTCCGAAACTTCTTTATGTGTTAATGGATGCTGCGATATCCCAGCACCATAATTGGTTACCATTGCAACAGTAGCATAGCATAATTCCTTTTCACGAGCTAATATTACTTCAGGAACATTGGTCATACCTACCACATCGCAATTCCAATTCGCATATAATGAAATCTCTGCTGGGGTCTCAAATCTAGGACCCTCAGTACAGATATAGGTACCGCGCTTATGAAAGTTTAAATTCAATTGTTGAGAAGCTTGTATTAAACGATCTCTCAGCTTGGGACAGTATGGGTTTGTTAGATCGATATGTGCCACACCGTCATCCCCATCGAAAAAAGTATAATTCCTTCTTTTCGTAAAATCAACGAACTGATCTAAAATCACAAAATCGCCAGGCCTATAATCTAGCCTAAGTGACCCAACTGCAGCAGTAGCGAGGATTTTTTTTGCGTTAATCTTATGTATTGCTTCTATATTCGCGCGATAATTTACTTTATGTGGTGGTGTATGATGTTCTTTCCCGTGCCTTGCAATAAATGCAACTTTTTTATTAGCGTACGAACCGTGAATGACATTTACACATCCATATTTCGTATTTAGCAATTCCTCTTTGGTATCTATCAGAAGCTCCGGATCATAAACCCCGGTACCACCTATGATTGCAATATCCGCTTGAATTTTTATTTCCAATAAAATCAACTCCTTAAGTTCAACTTAAACAAAACTTGGCATACGCCAAGTCCTTAAGACGTAGGTGAATGCCTTAGTTGCCGTTACTTATAATCAGAATTTTTATAAATTCTGATTATGCAAAAAAACCTAGGCAAATGCCTAGGTTCATTAAATCAATCCAAAATAAAAAAGTCAAGCTAGTGAATTATACTCTAATAGGCAGTAATATGAGTTTTTACATCATATTTAGCACCATCAGATGTTATAAGAATTGTGCCTTTCACATCATTTTGATACACATCAATCCAAGATTCTGTCAGTCGTTCTAATACTCCATAGGATGGTCTATTATTATCTTCACGATCCCCACCAAGGATAATAGCTACTTGAGGATTTACTGTTTTAATAAACTCATCACTACAAGTAAGGCTCTGTCCATGATTCCCAACTTTTAAGATATGGGCTTTTATATGTTTAGGATATTTTTTTATCAATTCTTCTTCCGTTTCAAAATTACCATCAGACATATGAAGATAGGTAATTTCATTATGCCTAATGGAAAGTACTAATGGATTTTCAAAATATGCGACAATCTCTACTTGATCTTCAATATGTATCTTTTTCCCATCTGACATTGTGATTACATTGCTCATTTTACTTATTGTCTGTTTTACATTATCTTCCATTCCTTCAGTCATAGATTTAGATATAAATAGATTTTTTATTGCAATTTTTTTTGCGAGTTCTGGTAAAGCTCCACTATGATCAATTTCATTTGTAGTAATAAACAAAAAATCAATGGTCGTTATACCAAGTTCTTGAAGAATAAATGATAATTTATTAAAACTCTCTACATTCCCAACATCTATAAGTATTACCTGATTTGTCGGAGTAAGCATGATTGTGGATTCACCTCTACCTAAATCGAGATAATAGCTTTTGAAACTCTTTTCATTGGGTGTATCTTCAGAATCCTTTTTCGTATATCTTTCAATGTACTTCTCTTGCTTTGTAACGGGCAGGCTCATCCAAGTGAAGGAGGATAACATAAATGTAACCATTGATAATATAATCGTAAAATACCAAAATCGAGACATAGTAATCCTTCCTCTTTTTATTTATATGTAATTACTATGCCTCTAAAGTTACTTCCATTCATGGATTTCCTGAATAATATCATTTTGTGGAGCTATTTTAATTCTTGGTTGAGGTAATGATTGAATAAAATACTTACCATAGTTACTATCGATAATTCTACGATCATAAATGATTACAATTCCTTTGTCTGATTTCGATCGAATTAGACGTCCAAACCCTTGTTTAAAACGAATGATTGCTTCAGGTACCGAGTACTCCATAAACGAGTTTTTCTTCTGTTTTTCAAGTAGTTCCGTCCGTGCTTCTATAACAGGAAGATTAGGAGGCCAAAAAGGAAGTTTGATAATACAAACGCACGTTAAGTTATCACCTGGAATATCGATTCCTTCCCAAAATGAATTCGCTCCTAATAATACAGCGTGATCGATTTCTTGAAAGCTATTTATCAATTGTGATCGATTTTTGCTGTCAATGTTTTGTCCTAGCAACTTAATAGTTGTTTCTGAAAGCAGGTCTTTTAGTTGATAGTAGACAGTGCTAAGCATTTTATTAGATGTAAATAAAATTAATGCACGACCATGATTTGCTTGAATCACTTCTGCTAATGACTGACTAACATATTGACAAAACTCGTCTTCCATTTTTAAAGATGGTAAGTCTGAAGGTATATATAATATACTTTGTTTTTGATAATCAAAAGGTGAAGTTAATGCTAATGTTAATAATCGATCGTCTGCAAAATCTTCAGTTAAACCAAAGCGCTTAATTGAATATTTGAATGATTCGCGAATTGCTAAAGTGGCGGATGTCATTATACAGCTTTTTTTGTGTGTAAATATGTGTTCTTTGAGTAATGAACCTATATCTATAGGTACTGCATGTAACGTGACTTGGAAATAGTTTGCTCTCGTTTCGCTTTCTATCCAGTATACATAATCTAAATTTTCTTCAGCAAAAAAGAATAGTAATTGTTCTTCAAGTGCTTGGAATTGTTTTTTCTGCGACAAAATATCTTTAACGTATTCATCTAATTTCCTATCTAAATCCTCTAACCGTAATAAAAGGTCATCTAGGTTTTTAAAAGTTTGCTTCATTGCTTTAGATACCAGCTGGAAATCGTCTAGTATATTTTGAAACGTAATTTTGGCTTTATGGTGCTGGCGTATACGGATCGTAATATTATCATTGCTATGGGCAGAATTTAGGGTTTTAATCCATACTATGATTTCTTGAAAGAGATGATCAATATATTCTTTTGCTTGAAATAGCTGTTGAGTAAAGTTATATAGAAGTTTCTGGAATTCATCTACTTCATCATTACCCTGATTACTTAGCAGCTTTATATATTCAGTAGCTTTTGGAATAGCACCAGTTCGTTCATCTTTGTATAAATAAGAAAAAATATTTTTGTACTGCTGATAAGAAAGGTTAATACCTAGGTGTTTCCCTGCTTCATCTTCTATATGGTGAGCCTCATCAAAGATAATATAATCATAAGGTGGTAGGATTTGGTGTTCCATTTTAATGTCAGTAAAAACCATTGCATGATTTGTAATTACTATATTCGCAAAATGTGCTTTTACCTTTGCCCGATGGTAATAGCAGTAAGAGAACCATAGGCATTTTTTATTCAAGCAGGTCTCGGTGTCACTTACTAAAGTAGACATATGATTGGCCGAATCAGAAGCTAGTTCCTCAATATCTCCAGTACTTGTCTCAGTAAGCCAGATTAAAATCTTTGCTAATAAAGTAAATTTCGATTGGTCATATATGTTGTGGTCGTAAAAGCTATGATTGAATTTTCTTAAACAAAGATAGTTAGCCCTACCTTTTAGTATACTAACCGTAAAATCATGGGAATATAGGTTTTTAAGTACTGGAATATCACGAGTAAAAATCTGTCTCTGTAATGGAATAGTGTGCGTTGAAATGATAACTTTTTCCTGGCTTTGCAACGAGAAGTTAAGTGCTGGAATCAGATATGCCAATGTCTTGCCAGTACCGGTCCCAGCTTCAATCATTGCATGCTTATTCTCTGTTAATGCTTTATAAACCAAATGAAACATTTCTTGTTGCTGTGGTCTTGTTTCATATTCATTAAAAATTTCCTTAGAATTCTCTAGAGTGCTTAAATGAACATTGGAATGCAAAGACAAATTTTGCTCATTATGAAATGATAACTCGTATTTCGTAAAGATATATTGATGATATGCAACAAGATTTGATGACAAAGAATCTGCACCTAACTGTTGTAATTTCATCTCTTCTACTTGAAATAAGAAGTGACTTAAAAATGAATGACTATTTCTTTTATATAATTCCTGTAGCCTTTGAATTATTAATAAAGGTGTCTCCTCTATCTTTACTTGTAATTCAGTATAAAGATCGACTAAGTCTTTAAATACTGGTATAGAGGTAGGTATTTCGCAAGAAGGAAAGAAAATTGCAGAAAGCTCTTGTAAATCTAAATACGAACCTGTAAATTCGCCGTAACCAGCTGCGGTCAATAAAGAATTTAAACAACTCATTTGGTTATGATTTAACAATACAAGATTATATTGATACAACAGCGGAAGTATTCCATTGATTTCCTGTTCATCTATTGCTTTCACTTCACATGATTCACTGGAATCTATAAGACAATATTCAAAAGACTGATTCGGTTTTAAATAAATACATATATGGTTATACCTGCTCATGGTTAACTCCTTAAACATTCATTATATGTATCATAAAGAAAACTTGGCATTCGTCAAGCCTTTGGCGAGAGAATGCCTTAGTTACACTGACGCATTAACACAGCAGTTTACTGCTGATGTGTTGCTATTGCACAGCTATACTGTCGACATCAAAATATATACTTCTGATAGTATAACAAAAAACCTACAGTTTTTTAACTGCAGGTTTTCATTACTTTTCTATGGATGATTTTATTTAACACTTGGATATAGAAAGAAGATTCAATAATTTTTGGTGAGTAATTGAGTGATGCTTTGAAGCTATTTAAAGATTTCTTATAGTCTTTCCGTTCTAACCATAAGCAACCTAAATGATAGGCTAGAATTCCTAAGTAATTTTTTTCCTTGTTTTGTTGCAATCCATCAATTAAATATTGATAAGCTCTATCATATTGATGTTGTAGTGTATATGCTTTTGACAGCCCAATCAAAGCAAAAAATTTTGGTTGTTCATGGTTATATAAAAGTTGAAATGTTTTTTCTGCTAAAAGACTTTCTCCACTTTGTAAATAAATCCATCCGAGGGTAAATGCATATGTTTTATTTTCTGGATCTAAAGTAATTGCTTTTAATATTTTCATTTTCGCTATATTATATTGCTCTTTAAAAATTGATAACCATGCTATCCGATATTGAATTTGTGAGTCTAATGGATGCAAATCCGCTAATTGTAAATATAGTTGATTTGCCATTTCTAATTGATTTGTAAGCTCATAAGCCTTCCCTAACGACAAACCTACTACGGTCTTTAAAGAAAGATCATAACTTCTTTTAAGGTGGTAAATTGCTTGTTTAAAATCTAATGTATATAAGTAACATTTTCCAAGTAAAAAACCGATTTCCCAATCGTTTTGATTCGATTCAAGTCCTTGCATAAAAATAGGAATCGCTGCAGTATATTTCTTTCGATTATAATGAGTCGCCCCTAAATTAAAATATGCATTTTTGAAATCAGGCGCATTTTCTACGACTTGTTCAAAGTACTTTTGTGATAAATCATATTGCTTTGTTTGTGCATATAAACAACCTATCGCGTGATTTGTTAAAGCGAAGTATGGGTCATGGGGTTCAGAGAATAATAAAGCCTTTTTCAATTCCTGTTCAGCTTCTTTCTCTTTTCCGATACTCATATAAGAAATTCCCAGATACACACGCGCCATAATAAAATTCGGATCTTGTTCGACGGTTTGTTTGAAGTAAGGAACACTGTTTTCGAACATTAACAAATCAAAGTAGCCAAGTCCTTTGCGGAACTTTGCCACTGAATCTTCATCAGCCATCCAGTACACAGTATTTGTATTTGTTGCTGATAATTTTGTTTCATTGAGTTCCTTAGAACCATCTTGATTTTGTTTATGATTCGTTAATTTATATTCATTATTTAAGATTTCAACATACTCTTGTAAAATCATCCATTGTTTATATATATCGTCTCCTTCTTTTAAAATCATTGATATTTCATCATTAAGTTGTATTTTTTCTTCTACGGAAGCTGTATCCAAACTCTCATGGATCTGAACAAGCTTTTCGAATAAATCATCGAAATAGTAGTTAGAGGACAAAAAAATCACCCCACATCATTTTTCATCAGTTTTTGTATGTGGGGTGTGCTTTATACATTTTATTTCACTGTCTTCGGTAATTCTTGATCTATAAAAGAAAATTCGTTATTTTCATCTAGAAGAATCAATTTTGGAACAAGCTGTTTCGCTTCTTCATTTGAAAACATACCATAAGAGATAATAATCACTCGGTCTCCTGGCTGAACTAGTCGAGCAGCGGCACCATTCAAGCAAATATCTCTTTTACCACGTTCCCCTGGTATAACATAGGTTTCGAATCGGGCTCCATTATTATTGTTAACGATTGCTACCTTTTCATTAGGTAGGATATCTGCTACCTCTAGTAGCTCTTCATCAATTGTAATACTTCCTACGTAGTTAAGATTAGCTTCTGTAACAGTCGCGCGATGAAGCTTAGACTTCATCATTGTTCTAAACAATCGAATCACCCCTAATAATCATATTGTCTATCAGTCGTGTTTTTCCAAACTTTACTGCGACTGCAATGACATATTCTTGAGTATCTATAGTACTCGCAATATCCCATGTGCCCAAATTTCGAATTTCAATATAGTCAATCTCTGCACCTTCAACATTGTTTATCATATCTTTGATAGTTGAAACTAACATTTTCGCATTTGTTTGACCTTGCTTTAAAGCTATTAATGCTTTTTTAAAAGATCGATAAATAACGCTGGCGTTTTCTCTTTGTACATCTGTTAAATACACATTGCGGGAACTCATGGCTAAACCGTTAGCTTCCCGGATAATTGGACATATTCTAATCTTCACTGGAAAGTCCAAATCCCGAATCATTTGTTTAATAATTAGAGCTTGTTGTATATCTTTCTGACCAAAATACGCCTGGTCTGGTGATACAATATTTAAAAGTTTAGCTACAACCGTAGCTACCCCAGTGAAGTGTCCTGGCCTAGATTTGCCACACAACCCTTCACTGTATTGATTTACTATTACTTCTGTAAAACGTTTTCCAGGATACATCGTATCCACTGATGGTGAAAAAATATAATCTACGCTATCATTTAATAAACTGATGTCCCGTTTTAAATCTCTAGGATATTGCGAGAAATCTTCATTTTCACCAAATTGAGTTGGGTTCACAAATATACTCACAATTGTTATATCATTTTCTTTTATAGACTCATTTACCAATGAAATATGACCTTCATGTAAATATCCCATAGTAGGTACAAAACCTATACGTTTCCCAGCACATTTTAATTTTGAAACTATATCTCTAACTTCTTGAATTGTATAAAGAATAGGTATCATGATTCATTTCTCCCATATAACTGATTCAATACCTCTTGGGTCATATCAAAGCTATGCTCTTTTAGAGGAAAAAGTCTGTTCTTGACCTCATGAATATATTGTTGAAGGCTATTTTGTATCTCTGTTGAGAGAGAATTATATTGCTTTACAAATTTAGGTGATACATTTCCTTGAATGCCGAGCATATCGTGGATTACTAACACCTGACCATCACAATTATTTCCAGCACCGATACCAATCGTTGGTATATTGATTTGTTCTGTGATAGACTTTGCAAGTTCGAAAGGTACGCATTCCAAAACGATTGCATATGCTCCCGCAGCTTCTAGTTCCTTAGCATCCAGTAATAATTTCTTAGCAGCTTCTATATCTTTTCCTTGAACCATATATCCACCATACTGATGAACAGACTGTGGTAATAAACCGATATGCCCCATAACAGGAATGCCTGAACTGGTCAAAACACGTACTGTTTCGGATATCTCGGAACCACCTTCCAGTTTCACACTCGCTGCACCCGTAAGTTGCATGATTTTAGCAGCATTTGCTAAAGTATCCGCTAAACTTATATGATAACTCATAAATGGCATATCAATTACAACTAAAGATCTCTTAACGCCTCTAACAACAGCTTTCCCATGGTGAATCATATCTTCAATTGTTACAGGTATCGTAGAATCATATCCAAGAACCACCATTCCTAGCGAATCTCCCACTAGTATTACTTCTATACCTGCTTCATCACAAGCTTTCGCTGTTGGATAATCATACGCTGTCAACACGGTAATAGGTTCTTTATTTTTCATATTGCGTATAGTAGCAGTCGTAATTTTTTTCAATATATTATCCCCAATCATTGAAAGATTTGCTTTTGGCCAAAATAACAAATATAGCCTCCTAGCTACGCTAGAAGGCGATACGACATGGGAAAAGTTATAATATTACAATATCAATAAGTGCAGTTCCCACGGATACCACCTTATGTGACATAGTATATATGGTATGGTCGAATAAATCAACCTATAAAACAATTTCACCACTATAGATAACCTGTGTTTCTCCATCTTTCCCGACCAGTGATAATGCACCTTGATCCGTAATACCTAGTAAAGTTCCTTGAATGATACTGGAATGTGTATGAACTGTAATCTCTTTACCAATTGAATACGCATATTCTTCCCATAAATCTTTAAATGCAGTAAAGCCATTTTCAATAAAAGCCTGGTATGCCCTTTCTAACTCCAGTAAGAGATTCGCGAAACAAACCCTTCTATTTACCACAATATCGGTCTCATTTCGAATCGATGTTGGCATATAATGTTGATTTTCTATCATATTAAGTTCTCCGGCAGTTTGATTAAGATTAATGCCAATTCCAAGAATTGCATAGTGAATGGAGTCTAGATCTGATGACATTTCTACTAAAATCCCACAAACCTTCTTTTGGTGAATAAGAATATCATTCGGCCATTTAATCTTAGCAGGAACATGATAATGATTTGAAATAAATCTTGCAACAACTGTAGCAAGCATAAGTGTTATTTGCGGTGCTCTATTAATAGGAATCTTAGGTCTCGTAATAATCGACATATATATCCCTTTATTCTTCAAAGAAACCCATTGCCGCCCCATTCTTCCTTTACCTTCTGTTTGCTCCTCTGCTACAATGACAGTCCCTTCTGGCGCATTACTTGATTCAGCTATTTGCTTAGCAATTGTATTGGTTGACCCTAGCGAGACATAATAACAATAATCCCGAGCAAAATCAGTAGTTTTCAGATACCTACTAACTTCTTCCTCAGTTAATACATCAGGGGATTTTTGTATTTGATACCCTTTCTTGGGGACAGAAAAAATCTCGTAACCCTCTTTCTTTAACTCTTGAATATGTTTCCAAATTGCTGTTCTAGAAAGATTGAAAGTTTTACTAATTTCTTCACCTGAAGTAAATATTTGATTGTTCTCTTTTAAAATGGAAAGAATTTTGTATCGCACCGGTTGATTATTCATAAGACATCTCCATCTGTAACACCTAATCACAATAAATATTTTCTTGCGTAATATGTACAATAGCCCAATGTAAAAAGGAAGGAAGAAAGGAATGCGTAAAATTACTGGAATGTTGATTTTTTTTAGCAAACTATATTTTGAATTTAAAAAGCGAAAAAATCTTAGAGAAATTTAATTATAGTACGAATAATACAATTTCTCGTACTGATTCACAATGTATTCTTTGTTAAATCGTTCAACACTAGTTACTCTTGCTTGTTGCGATATCCTTTGATGAAGCTCATTTGACTGTAGCAGTCTTATACTGTATTGTGCCATATTTTCGACATCTCCCACAGGAGCTAAATAACCAGAATAGCCGTGTTCTATTAACTCTGGAATTCCTCCTGTTTGGGATGCTACAACAGGTACTCCACTAGCCATCGCTTCTAATGCGGCAAGACCAAAACTTTCCTTTTCGGATGGTAGTAGAAAAAGGTCACTCATTGAATAAAGTTCTGGTAAATTTGCGGGATTCTCCAAACAATATATATATTCTCCTAGTTGATGCTCGTGAATATATTTAAGTAATGTATCGAAATTCGGTCCTTGACCAACAATCAAAAGTTTGCAGTCCACTGTTGTTTTGACATTTTGAAAAATTTTTAAAACATCTAATGGTCTTTTCACGGAACGTAAATTAGAAACATGAAGAAGAAGCTTTTGGTTTTTGTCTACATAATATGATTTTAACCTATGGTTAACCTTAGAAGGTGTGAACAAATTTACATCTATAAAGTTATAAATTGTTCGTATGCAATTTAATTGAAATAACATCTTCGCTTCTTTTGCTAATGCATTAGAAACAGCTGTTATCGCATCACAAGATTTTAAAGCGAACGATAACAGTGGGAATATACGTTTATCATAGCCCATAACAGAAATATCGGTCCCATGTAAGGTAACGAAAATCTTTACCTGTTTCTTCTCCTTAACCATTTGCTTTGCCAAATAAGCACAACTTAAGTGAGGGACCGCATAATGAACATGTATAACATCTAGATTGTATTCTAATATTGCTTCTGCAATGATACAAGCAAGAGAGTGTTCATAGGGTGGATATTTAAATAGTGAATATTGATTCACTGTTACTTTTTGAAACGTAATGTTGTCCATAGGATATTCTAATAATCGAAAAGGCATATCTGAAGAAATAAAATGCACTTTATGTCCCTTCTCTGCCATTGCTTTTCCGATTTCAGTTGCAACAACGCCCGAACCACCAATGGTCGGATAACATACGATGCCAATATTCAATCTATCACATCCATTTTCAACCTAGTCGATAAGATTTTCTAAACCATAGATTGCTCCCACAAAGTCCTTAACCTTCTTTACAGCTAAGTTTACTCCTGGCATGAACGATTCACGATGAATACTATCGTGCTTAATCGATAGAACCTGCCCTTGAGAACCAAAAATAACTTCTTGATGAGCAACAAATCCTGGTAATCTAACACTATGTATTCGAAAACCATCGTACTCCCCACCACGAGAACCTGGGATTTTTTCGTACTCATTTTCTAATCCTTGTTTAATTGATTTTCTTTGCGCTTTAATCATTTCAGCAGTTTTTAATGCAGTGCCTGATGGCGCGTCTATTTTTTGATCATGGTGTAATTCTATAATTTCTACATGTGGCATATATTTAGCTGCTTGTTCAGCGAAACGCATCATTAGTATCGCACCAATCGCAAAATTTGGTGCAAATATACCACCTAACTCACGCTCTTTTAGCAAACGATCAAATTCTTTAATTTCTTCTAACTGTAGTCCTGTCGTTCCTACAACTGGATATACACCATATTGAATAGCTGTTTTAATATTATGATGAACAGCTTGTGGATTTGTAAAATCAATTAATACGTCAGCATGACAACGCATTAAAGATTGCTCTATGTTATTTTCAAAATTGATGCCTACAGTGTCCATACCAAGAACTAACCCAACATCAATAGCATCCATCTTTAAATCTATTGCTGCTACTAGCTCTAATTCTGGATCATTAATGACCATTTTTAATACTTCTTGTCCCATTTTTCCATTAGCACCTGATACGGCCACTTTGATTTTACTCATTCTTACACCCCTTATGATTTATCAAATAGTATTTTATCATAATTCATCGCTAAGGACTATTTTTTTGTCCAACGATCTTTATCTCGAGTCTTGTATTTCTCCATCACTTGATCATGGGCTGTTTGCAAATCGATTCCTAATCGATTTGCCATACAAATCATGACAAATAGTAAATCCCCAAGTTCCATTTCTATAGAACCATTTTCTTCTGACGTTTTTTTCGGTTTCTGACCATAGATGTGGTTCACTTCTCTTGCTAATTCACCTAATTCTTCACTCATACGTACTACTAATGTCATTGGCGTAAAATAACCTTCAACATATTGACCTATGTACTGATCTACTTCTTCTTGTAAATCTGCCATTGTTTTATGTTGTTTCAATGTATTTCTCCTTCCATATGCTACTCTTAACAACTTGGCATTCGCCAAGCTTTGGCGAAGATAATGCCTTAGTTGCACTTATACTATCTACATTTAATAACTGATACTTTCTGATAGTATAAATAAAACTTGGCATACACTTAATCCTATAGACGGAGGTGTATGCCTTAGCTGCCATGACGAAAAATCACTGTTTTATAAAAATTCTAATAACGTTAAAGAAAAACCAGCTTTTGCCAAGCTCCGATTACCCGTATTGTGGGGCTACTGTTTTTTTCTTATGTAAGTACTTTTCACATGACATTGCTGCAATTGCTCCATCAGCTGCCGCAACAACTGCTTGCTTTACCGGTGGTTTTCTTATATCTCCTCCAGCAAAGATACCTGGAATATTCGTCTCCATAAATTCGTTTACACGGATATAACCATCTTCTGTTGTTTCCACTATGCCATTTAAAAACTCAGTATTCGGTTGGTTACCTGAAAGGTAAATAAACACACCATTAACAGATACTTCTTCCCCGTTTTCTAAGATAATGCTTTCTACACTATCACTGCCCTTTATTTCTTTTACCTTAGTATTCAATCTTACATCATACTTATCATTATTAGGTATAGATTCTTGGTCAATATTACCCGTTACTACTTTTCCAGGAATTAACACATACATTTTACTCGCAAATTTGCTTAACACCATAACTTCCTCTATAGCTTCCTCATTGTCTCCAATTACAGCAACTGTTTTATCTTTATAGAAAGATGCATCACAGGTAGCACAATAGCTTACCCCTCTGCCTAAGAATTCGTCTTCACCTGTTATCTTATTCTTCCTTCCACCTCGTGCACCAACTGCTATAAAGATTGATTTCGCTTGAAGGATACCATCCGTTGTAAATATGGTTTTACTATCATCATTTGACATTATACCTTGAACATGTGTAACCACAAAGTTTGCACCAAAGTTCGCCGCCTGATTACGTAACTTGTCTAATAATTCTTGACCTGCCACTTCATCAATCTGCCCAGGATAGTTCGCAATCTTGTGTGTAATTGCAAGTGCTCCAGTACCAGGAGCTTTATCTAAAACAATTGTTTTGGCTTTGCCGCGTGACGCGTAGATAGCAGCTGTTGCACCAGCAGGACCACTTCCAATAATCGCTATATCATATACTCCATCTTGAATGATTTCAGCTTTTTTCTTACCGTCATGTATAAATATGTTCTGTTCCAAATTTAAACCTCCTTCATATCTATTATCTGCTTTTTATTAGTAACTCAATTGCTTGTTGCATTGTATCTTTAATATCATTACCTTGTTCAATATCTTGTAACACACAATACTCTATATTCTCAGCAACAATATTGACAATTAATTTATCAGTAGCAGAACGAATAGCAGATAATTGGTGAATCACTTCCTTACAGGATCGTCCCTCTTCCATCATTTTATGAATACCTTTTGCTTGTCCCTCAATTCTTTTAATCCGATTCATTAGTTTGCTATCATAGTTATTCAGACCGGCACCCCTATACCCCAAAGGGTATTTATAAAAAATCTTATCACGATATGAATGATTATGCAATAAAACGAGTTTGATATTTTCTTAGAAAAGAGCAATAATATTGGATATATAAGTTGTTAAAGGAGTAGGAAAATGCATCACATACATAAATTTATCATGATTATGATTGGTTCTTTAATCTTTTCTATTGGTCTAAATGCATTTACGATTGCAAACAGCTTAGCAGAGGGCGGATTCACAGGAATTGCAATTTTATTACATTACCTTTTTCAGCTGCCAACGGGATGGATGATTTTGTTATTAAACATTCCACTCTTTTTTATAGCTTACCGTATTTTCGGCAAACATTTTATATACTATACGTTGTTAGGAACTGTTTCTGTATCTGTGTTTATTGAATTGACGAAAACCATACAAGTTCCTACTGACGATTTATTATTGGCTTCATTATATGCTGGGGTTACTACGGGTATTGGTTTGGGAATTATATTTCGTTATGGAGGTACAACCGCAGGAGCAGATATTATTGCACGCCTCATGCATAAGTATTTTGGTACTAGCCTAGGAAAATCAATTTTTGTTATGGATATTTTAGTGATAGCTATTTCTGGGTTGTTCCTTGGTCATAGAATTGCTATGTATTCCCTAGTAGGACTTTTCATCACTAGTAGGGTCATTGATTTTGTACAAGAAGGGGCTTATAGCGCAAAAGCGCTATATATAATATCTGAATTCCCTCATAAAATCATACCTGTGATCTCAAATGATATGGGACGAGGATGTACGATTTTAAATGGTAAAGGCGCATATACAGGTAATCAAAAAGAGGTATTACTATGCGTTGTTAACAGATCGGAAATCGTTCGTATTAAAAATATAATTCAACAAATTGATAATCGTGCATTTGTTATAGTGTATGACGTTCGCGAAGTATTAGGAGAAGGTTTTTCTATTCACTAACAACCTCAAAATAAGTAAAAACTCAGAAGCTAATTTACCTTTCTGAGTCTTTATTATTTGCATTGATTGAGCTAACCACTTTATTCTTCCCAGTTTTTTTAGCCTCGTACATGTACATATCTGCTATCTTTGTAAGAGTTTCTTTATTTCCCGCATCCTCTGGGAAGGCTGCAATACCTATGCTCACAGTAACTGATAAATCAGATAGACTTTTAAATCGCACATTTGATATCTCTTCCCTAATAAATTTAGAAAAATTATGTGCCTTTTGCAATGATGTATTAGGCATGATAATTATCATTTCTTCACCGCCATATCGTGCAGCTACATAATTCGTACCCATTACACTATTGACGATTGTTGATCCTATGGAACGTAATACATCATCTCCGAATTGATGTCCGTATGTATCATTAATTTGTTTGAAGTTATCTACATCAATGAAGGCGATGCATAATTCTGTATTATTTTTTCTTGCTATTTCTACTTCAATCATAAATCTTTCATGGGCATGTGTTTGATTATATAACCTTGTTAAGCTATCAGTCACGACTAACTCCTGAATATGAAACGCGTATTCTGTAAGTTGTCGGTTTGCTTCATTTACTTCGCGTATCAGTTGTTCTTTTTGCTCGCTTTGATCGCGGTACTCTCTTTCTAATTTAACAAAAAAGATAATAGGAGCAGAAATACCAATTAAATAAAATACATTAATAATCCAATGATTAAACGTAAAAATATGTGGATCATGGAGATAACTGCTAATTGCATAGCTTATGGATATAAGCACGCCACCTAATATAGCTGCAACAGAAGAAAGAACAAACGCCATTTGGGCGATGATTATAAAGAAAATGCTAAATAAATTTGTTTCTAAAGTTCCATAATGAATAATTGCTATCGATACTAATACAATCTCGATGATGAATATAGTCCACCAGCGAACCATATCTGATTTTCTATTTTCTTTTACCCCCAAAAAAATATACAAGGATAATAAGATAAGTAAAAATAATGATAGATGATCCGTTAAACTCGGCTTATGAGTAGACAACATACCAGCAATCGGTAAAATCATAATAAACCCTAGCTGCGTCAGCAAGATGATGTTCTTGATGGAGTTGATTTTCTTGTCAAAATGCATTCTCTCTACTCCCTGTTTAACAAAATCAATAGTTAATATAAACAACATATTTTAGTATATACTAAATATCATACACTAGTAAGATGAAATTTTCCATTTTCTCCAAAATACTGTCATCATTGCTATTGCAGTGATTGACGATATACCTATCAAATATGATTTAGGAGTAATTTGCGTGTATATCATGTATGCATTTACTTCGCTCGCATGTTTATTTAAAATTTTAAAGGTTTCTGTTAGATATTCTAACGCCTTTGCAGACTGTTTCAATTTCGCTTGGTCGGAAGCTTGATTTAAATGTTGAAAAATCGATTTTATTTGCGTATGGTATTCTTGGGAATACATAATTTGAATTGCACAACTGATTAAATCGTATTTTCTCTCAAGATTCGCAATTTCTATTTTCGCTTCATTATCGGCTATTGTTAGTAAAGTATTAAGTAATTTTTCTGATGTTTTATATAATTCTTCAATTCTCTCTGTAAATGATGAGATATCCTTCCCTACATAGACTTCGCTAGCAATATGGAGTTTGAATATTTCTTCAGCTAATACAGGTTTTTGGACATCTACTTTGTTCAATTCTGTTTTCACTGTTATCATAAGATCAATAAAGGCTTTATGAGCCTCTATAGATATTTCTTTTTGATGATTCGTGTTAAGATATACCTCAATCAACTTGGCTACCACTTCTCTAGCCTGTGGATATTTCTCTTGCTCTACAAAATATTGAATTTGAGAAGAGTAATCCGTTAGAAGCTGTCCTTTCTGTTGATAATTATTACTTGCTGCCAAGCAGATATTGGTCCCTTGAAAAATAGTAATGATTAACAATAATAACTTTGCTAAGTTTTTACGAGAAAATATTTTTTGTTTCATTATATTTCTCCCCCTTCCATATATCATTATGAGTCAACTATTTCTTATACAACCATTTTTATATTCAATTCATAAATTTTTATATCTGGATGTGGTAATTTGGGTATTATTGATAATATATTCACTTTATTAATACCATGGTTCTCAACCTACGGGCTTTTAATAATTTTTGTCGTAATGTTACTTGAAACAATATGGATTCCTATGCCCGGAGAATTCATACTCCCTTTTGCAGGTTATATGGTATTAGTCAATCAATTAGTCTTTGTGGAGGTAATGTTTGTTGCTATTACAGGCTGTTTAATCGGATCAAGCATTGCTTACTTTATAGGATATGCTTACGGTAGGATGACGGCTAATTATTTTCTTGGAAAACGTAGAAAGTTAGCGATTAGCTTTATAAAAACGACCAGATGGTTCCAAAGCTATGGGGAAACGACAGTAATTTGGGGTAGATCTATGCCACTTATAAGAATCAGCATTTCTTATGTGGCCGGCATGTTTAAGATGAACTATCTAAAATTTTTGAGCTATTCCTTTCTAGGTTGGACACTATGGTGTACAATACTGTTAAGCATAGGTCTATTCTTAGGGGAAAAATGGGAGAATATCATTTCATATTTACCGATTTTGACAGGTATTATTTTATTTATCATCATTGTCATTGTAAGTCGTATTTTTTACACTTCTTATTACTTAAATCACAAGGCAAAAAAATAAAAGCTAACCTTAGCAAGTGCCAAGGTTAGTTTTTTATTGGTATTCGCTCTGATTCATTTTTATTAAGCAATTCAAATAATAGTTCTGAGAGCTGAAAGAACTCTTCTTTGTTCTGACCGTCTAGTGCTAAATCGATTTTTCTATACAAATCATAGATTTTAAAATTGACAGTTGCTTGCTCTATTATCATATCTGCTTGAATAGAAATAGAATTGTTAATTTTAGGTTTAGACGTTTTCTCAACTATATAAGCATATTCGGGTGAGTTATGTCTGTCCTTAAAATATAAAACAATATAAATATCTTCATTTAAATTCTTATATAACTCCATAAAAGTTTCTTCCACATTGTAAAGGATCTTCTTTTTATTATAAAATACAAATGGTTTCATCTTCACACAATTAGAAGATATGATAATTGTACGTAATGAAAAATTAGCTTCTTCAACGAAATGAACTCTTCGTAAAACTTCATCATCTGAGCACAGATATGTCAATAACCATGTGGCTTCATTACTTTGTAAAACATAGTTTCTTACAAACCATCGTAAAAATTGTTTTTTGTCTGCAATACTAACAGAGTTAGACACTATGACTCCCTCCTCCATGCAATTGTATATATGTAATATATTCGGAAAATACTATATATTCCCCTTCTTTTAAAAATAAAAATTAACTAGTAATCTAATTACATATTTGGTGATAATTACCCAATTCTGAAAATTCTAAACTGCCATAGTAATCTTTCAATAAATCGTTAAAAAGAATTGATAATAAAAGAAATATGCTATTATACTACCGCTGTAATGTTCTAAAGCCCTAAAATGCTTGTATTTGATATTCGATTTTCTATCCTTTATCGCTTAAAATGTATAAGAATTAATAATTTCATAAGGGAGGTTTTGGAATGAATCGTGAGCAATGGAGTTCTAAGCTCGGATTTATTTTAGCTGCTGCTGGTTCGGCTGTAGGCTTAGGGAACATCTGGAGATTTTCCTATGTTGTAGGTACAGAAGGCGGAGCTGCATTCGTTTTACTTTATTTAGTCATCATTTCTTTAATCGGTTATCCTCTGTTAACGACTGAAATTGCAATTGGTCGTAAAACGCAAAGAAACCCTGTAGGAGCATTCAAAGCTTTAGCACCTAACTCTCCTTGGTGGTTAGTAGGTGGTATGGGAGTATTAGCTGGATTTGTAATCTTATCCTTCTACTCAATCGTTGCTGGTTGGTCGCTTGCTTATACAGCAAAAGCGATTACAGGTTTTGATGCAACGGCAGATTTCACAGGAATGTTCGTAGGTCATATTACAAGCTTATGGCCACCAATCATTTGGCATGCAATCTTTATGGCGTTAACAATTGGTATCATTGCTTCTGGTGTAGTAAATGGTATTCAACGTGCATCTAAAATTCTAATGCCTGCATTATTTATCATCATTCTCATCTTAGTCGTTAGAGGTTTAACATTGCCTGGAGCAGGAGCTGGAGTTTCGTTCTTCTTATCTCCCGATTTTAGTGAAGTTACATCTAAAACTTTCTTAAGAGCAATTGGGCAGTCTTTCTTTACTTTAAGTTTAGGTATGGGTGCACTTATTACTTATGGTAGTTATTTAAAGCGTGAAGACAATATTTCCGATAGTGCTGCATGGATTGTTGGAATAGACACTGCTGTAGCGTTACTAGCTGGATTTGCAATTTTCCCTGCAGTATTTGCTTTAGGCTTTGAGCCTGGTTCTGGTGCTGGACTTGCATTTATGACGTTACCAGCTGTTTTTGCTAGTATGCCATTTGGAACTTTATTTGGATTTATGTTCTTCTTCCTATTAGCGATTGCTGCATTAACTTCTGCAATTTCCTTATTAGAAGTTGTTGTTGCATGGATTGTTGATGAAAAAGGTTGGAGCCGTACTAAAGCTGCATTTACATTAGGCGGAATCATTTTCCTAACAGGCTTACCTCCAACATTAGGATTCAGTGTATTAAGTGACATTAAATTCTTAGGGATGGACATTCTTGATACTTATGATTTCTTTGCTAGTGATGTTATGTTACCACTAGGTGGCCTACTAACTGCAGTTTTCGCTGCACATGTATGGAAGACTAAGAATGCTATTGAAGAAATCAATTCACCAAAAGGTGTAATTTCTTTTGGAAACTGGTATACCGTATTAGTTGGTTATATCATTCCAATTGCAATTGCTATAGTAATGATAGTTGGAATTTACGATAAAGTTATTAAATAAAATTATTAACATATGTAACCCCACGATGATTCGTGGGGTTTTCTTTTTCAATTAAAAGAGTGATTGAATATAAAAATTCAATCACTCTTTTAATAATTTTGTATTGTATTATGGTAACCGCTCAATAACAGGGTGCCAAAAAAGAACTAATACCATGTGGCACTAGTTCTTGCATTCAGCTAGTATACGCGGAGACCAAGGCATTAAATCTTCTAAATCTTCTGGCCTATTCCGGTAATCAGTATCCGGCATGTATAAGAGAAGATAGTTTAGGTAGCTGTATATGTTCAGTCCATTTGCTTTTGCTGTCTCGATGATGCTGTATATAGCGGCACTAGCGGAGGCCCCTTTAGGAGTAG